>JACPTE010000008.1 GCA_016192945.1 Candidatus Woesearchaeota archaeon | reverse complement strand
TGTTGCCTCTTTTTTGAATGGCTCATGCAGCAAGGTTCCTGGAGGCTATGATTACTACAATAATGACACCGACCCCATGGATGATAACGGCCATGGCACTCATGTTGCAGGCATAGTTGCCTCTGCAAACAGCACATATAAGGGCGTTGCCCCTGGCGCCAGGATTGTTGCCATGAAGGCCTGCGATAATACTGGCAATGCATGCACTACAGCTGCAATTGCCTCCAGCATTGACTGGTGCGTCAGCAACAGGGCGCTTTATAACATTTCAGTCATCAGCATGAGCCTTGGGACTGATACTCTTTATACGAATTACTGCGACGACTCTTATGTGACCTTCAAAACATCCATTGAGGCTGCTATTGCAGCCAACATAAGCGTCTTAGCTGCCTCTGGAAATGGGAATCCTGGCAGCAGCACAGGGATTGCCTCTCCTGCGTGCATTAAGAACACTACTGCTGTTGCCTCAAGCACAAAGAGCGATGGCGTTTCCAGCTTCAGCGACAGGAACAACATAACTGATCTGATTGCCCCTGGAAGCTCAATAACCTCGCTGGAGTGGTCGCCTTCAAGCTGCCTTTCCGGATGCAGCTGCTCCAGTGGCGTTATGACTTGCAGCGGCACTTCAATGGCGACTCCCCATGCTGCCGGGGCATTTGCCCTTCTCAGGCAGTTCAGGCGGGTTCTTTCAAATGTCACGCTTTCTCCTGACCAGGTTCAGTCTGCCCTTCAAAGCTCAGGAGTCCAGATAAATGACACGGCAGGCAATAAGCTTTTTTACAGGAGAATCTCGCTGTACAGCGCATTGCTTTACCTTGATAATGTCTCTGCAAACATTTCCTTTATTTCCCCAACGCCATCAAACTCCTCGCTGGTTTCAGGCTCAAGGTTCATAGTTAACATTTCAGTTAATGTGTCAGGGAACGGCTCGTTGTCAGCCGCAACGCTTGAGTGGAACCTTACTGCCAATTATACAATGACTGCCAGCAACTATACAGCTTATTTCATAAATCTCGGCGGCCTCAGGAACGGCAACAGCACGTTCAGGGTTTTCATGAACAATTCCCTTGTGAATGTCGGAACATCCAATAATATGCTTGTCCAGGTCAACAACTCTCCCCCGAATATAACATCCTTCTCCCCTTCCTCGCTTAATTTCAGCATATCCGAGCCTGCAAACCAGTCTTTTAATCTGTCTTACAATGATATGAACAATGACCCTGTAATTATCACATGGTATAAGAACGGCTCTAATCAGTCTGCCTTCTTTAACCTGACCAGCTTCAACTTCACAGGGAATTATTCATCAGCAGGCAGCTACAACATCACTGCTGTTGTTGATGACGGCAGCCTTGTGAACTTCACAACATGGACTCTCACTGTGAACAATACAGACAGGGCCCCGCTGTGGAACTTCACGCCCCAGAACCAGTCTGTTCTTGTAGCTTCCAACCTGTCATTTAATGTCACAGCTTATGACCCTGACGGGAATAACATAACTTACTTTATCAACGACTCAAGGTTTTCAATAAACAGCTCTAACGGCTCAATCTCCCTTGTTTCCCCGTTTAATTCCAGCGTGACAGTATTCCTTAATGTATCTGCCTCAGATGGCGCGCTTAACCTGTCTGGGATAATATTCGTTAACGTGTCTGATGTGCTGTCATTTATAGCCCCAACCCCGCTGAACAATTCAGTCGTATCAGGCTCTCATTTGACAGTTAACATCTCTTCCGGAAAGAGCCTATCCTCAGCATTCCTGGAGTGGAACCTGACTGCTAATTACACAATGTACAGCCTTAACAGCACGGTTTTTTACCTGATTCTTGGCAATATATCCAATGGGAACAGTTCATTCAGGGTTTTTGGAAATGACACTTCAGGCACTTTCTGGGCTTCAACAAAAATCAGCATTCTGGTAAATAATTCCCCTCCTAACATCTCTTCGTTTTCCCCTTCCTCTCTGAACTTCACTATTTCCGAGGGCGTAAACCAGTCCTTCAGCATTTCTTTCAATGACAGCAACAATGACCAGGTTACAATAACGTGGCTTCTTAATGGGGCTAACCAGTCTGCCTTCTTTAACCTGGCAAGCTTCAATTACACCCCGAATTCCCCGAATGCCGGCAGCTATAATGTCACAGCCCTTTTAAGCGACGGCAGCCTGTACAATTTCACATTCTGGAACATGACTGTAAGGAATTCCGGGGTTAAGGTGCAGTCTGACAGCCTGTCTTATCAGTGCTATCCCGGCTGCATAATCTTCTTTAACGTGACCAATTACGAGTCCAATTACTCTCAGCTGCTTAACATTACAGTAAAGTTGAACGACTCTTCATCCCTCTCATCATACAACATCTCATATCTTAACTTGAGCAACCTTTCCCAGTGGGTTTCTGCATCTTCAAATAACCAGACAAACCTGACCAATTATAATTTCTCCCTGTTTAATGCGTCATTCCCCAATTCAACAGTCCACCAGTTCATGATAAGCGTGAACATGAGCCAGCCTGTTGGCGACATGGTTGTGTTTAACATAACCCTGGCAAACAGCTCAGGGTTCAATATCTCCTACTTCGCCATTGCATGGCTTGACACCATCAATCTTACCAACCCTGAGGATAACAATATTACAGCTGTCCAGAACCCCTCCATTAGCTTCTCGCTCTTCTCGCTTAACACCACAAGCCAGGCCTGCGCCCTTCGCATCAATGGCTCTTTGTATGTTAACAGTTCTGTGGCTAACGCCACGCTTGCAGCCTTCATAGTCAACCAGACGCTCGCGAATGGCTCTTACAGCTATAATGTCTCATGCACCAATTCCAATACAGGCGTCACTGGCAGTTCTGCTGTCAGGGTAATAAGGATTAATGACATTATCAAGCCTTCATTCAACCAGACTCCTGGCGCGGTTGCAGGAAGCTCGTCAGCTGCTTTAAACTGGACAACTGATGAGCGGGCAAACACTACTATTGCCTATGGCACCTCTTCAGGCTCCCTGCCCAGCGCTGCTGTTGAGACTGGCTTCAATACAGGGCACAGGGTTTCCATCAGCGGGCTTTCTTCATCCACAAGGTATTATTTCAACGTGACTGCCTGTGATAATGTTGGCAACTGCAATACGTCTGGCGTTTTCAACTTTACAACAAGCGCAGGCAGCAGCACCAGCAGCGACTCAGGCAGCAGCAGTGGCAGTGGTGGAGGGGGCGGGGGTGGAAGCACTCAGCCAGCCGGCAATGTCAAGTCAGAGTATTCCAAGGCGTGGGATGCTATTCAGGGTGGCGTTTCAACCACTGTTGAAGTAAACAAGCCTGAGATAAGCATCAGCTCCATTGTATTTTCGCTTGATTCCCCTGCTGTCGGGGCTGATTTGAGCGTCTCTTCCCTGAATGGGCTTCCCTCAGCAGTCCCTTCTAACACTGGCGCTTCTGTTTACCAGTATATCCAGGTTACTCACAAGAACATAGCTGATTCCCAGCTCAGTTCTGTTACTATCTCGTTTGCTGTTCCCCTTGCCTGGCTTTCTGGAAAGGGCCTGGACACCAATGATGTAGCCATTTACAGGCTTGATGAGGGCAGCAGGCTATGGAATCCCCTGCCAACAAGGTATGCCAGGAGCGATGCCGCTTCAGCATATTATTCAGCAGTCTCGCCTGGATTGAGCTATTATTCTGTAGGTGCAATAATCCCGAGGCAGGAGGGCACACCAAACCAGAATATATCGCTGACTAATCTCACACAAGAGCTAAAAGATAAAGCGAACACTTCCCTATTTAACCAGTCTGTCCTGAACCACGCCGTGAATGAGTCAAAAACAGAATCAGAGGTTAACCCCCCTAAACCGGGAAATCAGAAAGAGAGTGATTTGTCTCTCTTCAGTCTGGCAAAGCCTGCCTATGTTTTAATTGCCCTAATCCTCGTGGCTGCCTTAATAATCTCCTTTATCCTGTTCAGGCGAATGAAGCGCGGGTTTTATCAAGAAAGAAAACTTTAAATATAAGCTCAGCAAAGAAAAGGATTCAAGAGGATTAAATTGAACAGACTTTTGCTTAAAAGAGGAGTTTTCAACACATTCAGAATTGCATTTCTGGCAGTGTTAATGCTGGCATTGGTGTTTGCAGGCTCCAGGCTGATTTTCAGTGCTGGAGACGTTGGAACGCAGGCAGCAGCCCCGAATAACCTTGCAGACCTTGACTGGGGCACTTTTGACTTTTCAGGCTTGCCTTTTGCCAGCAATGGCGATGGCAAGTTCTCAAAGTATGGCATGTGCACTGGAACTGCATGTGGCACAGGCTCCACATGGGACTTGCGCTCAGTGTGGGTTGCCCAGGACTCAAAATTCATTGTATGGAAAATAACAGCAGCTAATTTCTCCAACGCCACTTTTTGCGGTGGCAGCAGCGTTTTGAATTTTGAGATTGAGTTTGATGCAGACGGCAACATAGACACCGGATGCAGGCGCAATTTTGGAGACCCCTGCTACCCTGGCGCTGATTACGAGATTAAGGTAGACAACGCAGGGAAGGGCTATGTTTACGGCTTTAATGGAAGCTCATTGACAAGGCCCTGCTTTGTTGACGCAACCGGAAACAAGGACTGCTTTAACCAGTCATCCAAGATTTCTGGAGTCTGGATTAATGCTACTGCAATTGTGAACATTTCAAATGATACAACCAATGGTTGCAACTCAGGTCCCTCAACCATAAAGGTTGCTGTTAACAAGTCCCAGCTCAACTGGTCTGTGCTTACATTCTCAATAACATCCCTTGCCCCTGGCTTGGCTATAGGGCCTGTTGATGTTCTTGGGGCTTCCCAGGGCGACTTCAACAATTCTGGCGGCTTGGGCGGGGGGAACTTCTTTGAAACAGGAGGAAACGCCAGTTTCATGTTCAGGGGGAATGGCTGCGGCTCATTTACCAACAGGTCTTATTGCAGTAACTCTTCTGTGAATGGAAACCTTAACTGCACATGGGAGGACCAGTTCAACCATTGCAGGCCAAACTTTGCTGACTCCAACACATACGGCTGCTCTGACTTTTGCGGCTCATGCACATCAGCCCCTACCTGCGCCTCTGGTGCAAGGGGGACTTGCAGGTGGACTGGCGTTAATTGCGTTGAGGACTTCTCTAAGTTCAGGTATGGGGGGAATTGCGATTCCAGCTGCAAGGACTGCTTTGGCCAGGATGCCTGCTCAAGCAGCAGGGCCTCTGGAGGATGCTCATGGGTCAATGATACTTTAAGAGGCACGTCTTTTTGTGCAGAGGCAGGGACTGTTTTCAAGAGCTGCGGCCGCAATGCAGAGACAACATCCTGCTTCAACTGTAATGTTACCGCGTGCACAAACGCCACAGCCACGAATGGGGGTTGCAATTGGGACTCTAATAATTTCTTCTGTTACAGCAACGCCACAACAACAGAGTATTCCTGCTTTGATGGCGTTGACAATGATGCCAACGGGCTTATTGATTGCAACGACCCTCCCTGCGCTACTGACAAGTTTTGCGGAGGAGGAGGCGATTTTGACAAGAAGATTCTTACTGACGTTAATTTTGTCAACCAGATGAAGCAGAGGGGAGTTTGTTTCCAGACATCTTCAGGGCTTAGTTGCGACAAGCAGAAGGCCCTCCTTATGGATTCTGCCTCTGCTATGCAGGACAAGCCCGGCCCCCCACTGAAGCTGAAGGATGATTCTGACTCAACTGTTGAGCCCTCAGGGGCTGCCTGGCTGAACATCCTGTTTTTCGCGTTCAAGGACATGGGAAAGTCAATAGGCATGGGCATGATGGTGGCAAATGGAAGTGCCACTGCGCTTTGCCCTGCAGGCATGAATAATACCAACGGCACAGGGCTGTATGGCTATTATCTTGATGTTGACTCCAGCACATCTACCGGCTGCTGGGATAACATAAGCAATAAGAATGTTTCAGGCATAGAATACAAGTTCACATATAACCTTTCAGTCAACGGGACATCTTACATTGAAACAAGGCGTGCTTACAGGTGCATGAAGGATAATACCTCAACATTCGGGCTTTTCCCTGCGCAGCTTACAAGCCCTGTCAACCCGTTCAATCCATCTGAAACACCCCTCTGCTCTTTCGGCGCCATAATAATGTCTGTTCCGCTTAGCGACATAGGCAACCCAAGCACATCAATTGTTTATCATGTTGCATCTGTTGACAGCGTAACTGCCAATCTCACGAGGGCGAATGACTCTATTTTCAACGCAACATACACTCCTGGCGCTGTTGATTTCGTTCCTCCTGATTGTGACCAGAACCCCTTTGCATGCGGCACTGCCTTTGCAAAGATGGGCGGCGGAAGGTTCCTGCCTGTTGAGGACTGCATGCCTGGAACGCCTGATGAGGATGGGAACGGCCAGGCGAACTGTGATGATACGTCTTGCATCCAGGCTCCATGGTGCGCCTATAACAGGGCCGCCTTGATTTCAGGTGACAAGACCGCGCCGAGGGTTTTAAGCAACCTGGTTGATGTTTATGACCAGTCTGCCTTCCTCAGGCAGAGCACAAGCGAGCCATCCAACCTGACAATTTCGTTTTATAGTACTTCCAGCTCATGCGTAACCCCTGTCGCCAACCTTTCTGATACTTTCCTGGAGTTTGACAGGTACAAGCCATGGCACAACGTAGGGTTTGACAGCAACAGTGTCGGCTCAGCATTAAGTGCCAGCTCTGTTTATTACTACAGGACTACTAATTGCGATGTTTCTGGCAACTGCGCTGTCAGTGCATGCCTTAACTTCACTACCCGCTCCAGCGGCACAAATTCAGTTAGCTTTGGGTTTGAATTTGACTCAAGGGGAAGCCCTGCTGACTCTGGGTTGAACCTTACTTACTTCAACGGGACAAGTTTCGTTTCGCTGAGGGGAGTCCAGAACCTCTCTTACGCCTCAAACACCACCCTGATGTTCAACAATCCCAACGCATCGCTTCCAGGGCTTAATATGTCTTATAACATCCAGTTTCAGGGGGCTGACCTTGCCAAGGCAGCGTCAATCAACATGACAGGGATGATTTCCCTTACACAGGTTAATGAGTCTTTTTCAGGCTCTGCAGGCCAGACTAATGCCAGCCTGGTTCTTGTAGGAATGAACGGCACGAAGTGGCAGGAGATGGCGCAGCTGCTCGGCATTGATAGCGTAGTAATCAATATCTCCCAGACAGGCTCTAACATTATCAAGTGCGACATTAACGGCTCTGGCTGCACTGATGTTACAAACAATGTCACTGTCATGGCAAGGGGAAGCAACTACACCACTATTAAGGTCCCGACATATGGCTTGGGCGGGTTCTCGGCCTATGGCGTCAACAATTCAGGAGTCCTGGTCCAGTCAGACATGAACTCATACCAGTGCTACAATACCTGCTCAATTTACTTTAACGTGACCAATTACCAGGCAAACCTTTCAACCAATTCACCCACTTTCCACATGCTGGTCAGCATTAATGACACCAATCACACTAATGGCTACAACATCTCATACCTTAACCTGAGCAACAATCCTGCGCAATGGATACCCCTTTCCTCAACTAATAGCAGCTTTGTGAACTTCACCGGCTACAACTTTACTGTTTACGATTCAACAAAAGTCAATACAACAGTGCACCAGTTCAAGATTGATGTTAACATGACCACTCCAGCGGCTGACATCATCAGGTTCAACCTTACAATTACAAACGCATCATTCAACTCCATATCCTTCACAGATGTTGCGTGGCTTGACTCAATCAACATCACATTCCCTGAGAACAACAACCTGACAACTAATCAGAATCCTGTTATTAATTTCACTTTCTTCTCGCTGAATGCAAGCAATGAGAGCTGTTCCTTGAACATCAATGGGACTAGCTATGTGAACAGCACTGTTACTAATGGCTCGCTTACCTCTTTCACACTAAACCAGACGCTCACGAATGGCTCTTACGCATACAACATAAGCTGCACTAATGCCCTGACAGGCAACACAGGCAATTCAACTGTAAATACCATAAGGATTAATGACATTACCAAGCCTTCATTCAACCAGACTCCATCAGCCTCAGTAGGCAGCACATCAGCAACAATATCATGGAACACTGATGAGCGCTCAAACACCAGCCTTAACTACAGCACTTCATCCACTGCACTTGAAAGCAACGTAACAGATTCAGGGTTCTACACAAACCACTCAATGGTTGTGAGTGGCCTGACTGCCTCAACAACATATTACTACAACATAACTGCCTGCGATAATGTTGGCAACTGCAACACTACAGGGGTGAGGAGCATAACCACTAATGCTGCCAGCAGCAGTTCCAGTTCCAGTTCAAGCAGTTCCAGTTCCAGCAGCAGCGGTTCAGGCAGCACCAGCAGCGGAGGCAACAATGAAGCTAACACATATTCCAAGACGTGGCAGTCGTTTGCAGTCGGAGACAATCTCGTAAACATAGCCAAGGACGCAATAGCTGTAAAGAAGATGACAATTGACACGGCTGTTGCCGCATCATCAGTTGAAGTGACTGTTACAAAGATTGACGCAGCTCCTTCATCAACTGGCTCTGCACCCGGATTTGCCTACCAGTATTTGCAGTTTGACACAAAGAACATTCCTGATGCAAACATAAGGAAAGTCACAATTGATTTCAGGGTTGAGAAGAAGTGGCTCACTGCGAATAACTATGTCAAGGACAAGGTATCGCTTTACAGGTATAGCGGCGGGAAGTGGAATGAGCTCGCAACAGCCATAACTGAAGATAATGATGTTTTCGTCAGCTACGAGTCAATTTCCCCTGGTTTCAGCGTTTATGCCATTTCAGTAAAGGCAGAGGGTAAGACAACAACCCCGCCACCAGCTAACCTGACTAATTTAACAACGACTTCAAGCTCGTCTTCATCGTCAACATCTTCCTCCTCATCAACTTCATCAGGAGGCGGAAATGAAACTGGCAACCAGACAGGAATCCCGTCAGATTTCATCAGCAGCTTGAAGGACAACCTGGTAATGATAATCGCTGTGCTGATTATTGCTATAGCTCTTATCGGAGTCATAGCATACTTCGTTTTCTTCAGGAAGCAGGGCGGGGCTTAAGAATTATAGCTCTATAATTTTCCCTTCTGGTCCCGGGTTTATTAGAAGCGTCTTGCCTATCTTGTCTTTCTTTCCGAAGTGCTCGTGGAAGTGGCCGTTTATTGCAAGCAGCGGTTTTGCCTTTCTTATGAAGTCCCTTATGCTTTTGCTTCCCCTGTGCTCCCAGAGCTTGTCCAGCCCTGTGCCGTATGGCGGGGCGTGCGTTACGAGTATTATGTTTTTCTTCCCTATGAATTTCTGTGTGAATCTTTCAAATCCCTTGTCAGCAAGCGAAAACCCCCCTCCACCGTAGCCTATGAATGTGTAGCCCTGGTGTGTGTAGGTTTTTTTGTGGATGAAGGCTATGTTTGGAAGTTTTGTGCACATTCTTTCAATTTCCCTCTCGTCCTCGTGGTTGCCGTTTATCAGGATTGTCTTCTTTCCAAGCTCGTTTATCCCGGAGAGTATCTGTTTTGCCCTTGAGCCGAACACTGTAAAGTCCCCTGCGCACACTATGATGTCTGCTTTTCTGGCTTTTTTCCTGAGCGCTTCCAGGAGCCTTGTTTTTCCGTGTATGTCTGTGAATGCGAGTATTTTCATGTTTCGTAATAGTCCGTGAGCACCACTGCATCAAGCTCCGCTGCGTCTTTTATTGCGTAAAGCCTTCCCTTTCCTACCTCTGCTATTTTTTTGGCCAGCTCAGCTCCCTTCCTGTCAAGGGTGATGCCTATTACTGAGATGGTGATTCCCCTTGCTGCTGCTGTTGCTGCTGCCTCTATTGTATCCTGGTCAGGGCTCTCCCCCTTTGTTGGAAGCGCGTCTGTTATCAGTATGAGGTGCTTTGTTGCCTTTTTCTCAGGGAACAGGCTTGCTGATTCCCTTATGCTGTCTGCTATGTTTGTCTGGGTTGAGGCCCTTATTTTAGTTATCTCCCTGAGCAGCTCGGCGAAGTCCAGTGTAGGGTGTATTGATGCTTTTACGCCTGTTCCGAATACTATGAGCCCTGTATTGTCTTTTTCGCTGATTGCCTTGTATGCGAGTGCTATTCCTGCCTTTTTGGATTTTTCCAGCTTCTCTCCCTTCATGCTTCCTGAGGCGTCAATCCCGTAAATGATGTATTTCTGCCCCCTTCCCTTTCTCTTATAGCTCATAAGGTCTTCAATCCTTATTTCATTATGCCCTCTCAGGATGGCTTTTTTTAATGATTTTCTTATTGACAGGTCGCTGTACCTGTCTTTTCTGTAGGCTTTTAGTTCATCCTTCATCCCATATGGGCTTGGTTTCTTGTGCAACTTTTCTCCAGCAGCATCCTTAGGCATTATCTTTTCAAGCTCCTCTGTGTATAGGATTAGTGATGAGAGCTCAACAGCCCTTTCTGTGATTGTGCCCTCGTTGTCTATCAGCTTTTGCTCCTTTAGCCCTTCAATCCTTTCCTCTATGTTCTTTAGCAGCTCCCTCTGGAATTCTGGCAGCTTTATGTTCTTATGTACCAGGCCAGGCTCAAAGCCGGTTATGCGCCTTATTATTGTTTCGCCGTAGATGCTTTCTGCTAATGAATAGTTTCTGACCAGCTGCTCAAATATTGTGGAGGCTGTGAATGAGCTTATTCCCTGGTTTATTGAGTCTGTTATCAGCTTGCCTTGCTCTATCACTTCCCTGTCGTTCTCTATTACTGAGCGCATCAGCCCTTTTTTAGGGTTTAATGCCAGCTTTCCCTGGAATTCGTCTATTGGCTCGTATTCGCGGATTGTAGTTTCCCTGTCACCGGTAATCGCCTTTTTCAATGAAATCGTCAAGCTCCTCCTTGAGGAGCTGTTCGCTGCTCATCAGGTATTTGGATGATGGCTTCAGCTCAATCCTGTGTGCCAGGACGGATATTACCGCGTTCCTCACATCTTCAATGCTTACTGTTCCAGCTCCCCTTAGCTGCGCGTTTGCCTGTGCCCTCTCGTAAAGCCCTATTGATGCCCTGACGCTTGGCAGCTTTTCCAGCCTGCTGTTGCTCCTGAGGCTTCTGATGAATGCGATTGTCCTCTTCAGGATATGCTCAGGATATTCTGCTGTCTTCTGGCCCTTTGTGGTGACTATCTCCTCCTCTGCCTGGCTAGTCTCAGGGTAGCCCATGTATATTATGTCAAACCTGTCTATGAGCACATCTGACAGCTTCTCTGTGCTGGTGTCCTGTGGGTTCATTGTCCCTATGAATATGAAGTCTGCTTCCAGGTCTATTGTGTGGCTGCCTATTGTTGCCTTGCCCTCCTCAAGTGCCTGGAGGAGTGAATTCTGGACTTTTTCAGGGCACCTGTTCAGCTCGTCAAAGAAAAGCACGCCGTTGTTCGCCCGGAATATCTTTCCTGGCCTGAATGATTCTGGCGCAGTTGGCCCGTACTTGATGGCGTTTGCCGGCTCTATGTCTCCGAGAAGGTCTTCTGATGTCAGGTCAGGGCTTCCCTGTATCCTTACGAACCTTTCCTGGCCTGTGATTGTCTTTGTTTTCCTGTTCATGGAGCTTTTGCATTCAGGGCAGAGGGGCTTTTCAGGCATGCAGTTGTATTGGCAGTCATTCACAGTTGCCCTGGGCAGCAGCTTTGCGACGTTCTTCGCCAGTGTTGTCTTCCCTATTCCTGGCGGGCCTGCTATTATTGTGTGCCTTCCCATGAGCAGGGCTGATTTAAGCTGGTATTTTGTGCTGTCCTGCCCTATTATGTCCTGGAAGCAGTCCCCATCTTGAAGCAGCTTTTCCCTGAGTTCCCTGATTAGCATAGCCATAAGATTAATCTGAGCGCGTTTATAAGGTTTATGCGGGGTTGATACAGTATAATTAACAGCTTATAGTTAATAACTTTAATTGCTCGCAATGTGCTTCCAGTTATTCTTTTTAGTACGCTGTGGTACGTTTCGCATTTTGCTCGGTAGTTGGCCCTTAACTTTCTACGTTTAGCTTTTTTTAAGTATTCGCCTTTTGTGCGCCATATTGGAACTTCGGGGTTTTTGAATTTGATTCTATCTTCAGCATCACATTTCTCGACGACAAATTTTCGTAAAGCTTCTTTTGTGTAACCCTTGTCCGCATCAAGACTTTTAATTTTCTTGATTCTGTGCGCTTTGCGCACAAGAGATAATGAGTCTAAATGGTCGCTTGCAGGCCCTCTTCGTATTTTGAAACTCATAGGTAATTGATGGTCAAGATCAATAACAGTACTAAGCTTAATGTGCTTGTGAATTTTTCGTCTCTTCTTTCTATCCTTCTTCAAAACTTTCGTATAATAAGCACTGGCTCGTGTGGGTTGCAATCCTGTTGAGTCAATGCCAGCGC
>JACPTE010000024.1:83392-96565 GCA_016192945.1 Candidatus Woesearchaeota archaeon | reverse complement strand
CTGCTTCTTATCCCATCACATATTGCCTAGCCCCCTATGGAGGCGAATGCAGTGGGCGATAAAACCCGAGTCAATGACTTGGGCCCGGTTGCAGCAGCAACTTGGGACTGCAGCTCTGGTTTCTGGGCTGTTAATTGGAGGGTTGTTTAGAATGGCTGAAGGCGAGAGTGTCTCATCAAGTGTTTCATCAGAGCATTTCCTTGTTCCGCAGGACCAGTACCTGAAGGCAGGAATCCACATAGGAACCAAATTCAGGACAAGATATATGGAGCAGTTCATCTACAAGACGAGGCCTGACGGCCTGAGCGTTCTTAACCTGCAGAAAATAGACGAGAGGATAAGGATTGCAATAAATTTTCTGGCGCAATATTCGCCTGAGGAAATATTGGTTGTAAGCAGGAGGGAGAACGGCTGGAAATCTGTCAAGATGTTTAGCAAGGTCACAGGCATAAGGATAATCGCAGGCCGCTACCTTCCAGGAATACTCACCAACCCCCAGCTTGAGAAATACACTGAAATGAAGATTATCCTTGTAACTGACGCATGGCCTGACAGGAATGTCATCAACGATGCCATGAAGGTGGGCATTCCTGTTGTCGCCTTGTGCGACACAAACAACCAGTCAAATAACATAGACCTGGTTGTTCCATGCAACAACAAGGGGAAGAAAAGCCTTGGGCTGCTTTTCTGGATTATTGCAAGGGAATACCTAAAGAAACGCGGGACTATCAAGGAGGATTCTGACTTCAAGCCCTCCCTTGAAGACTTCACTGACGAATAAGCCTGCATGATTTTTTCTTTCTTTTCTCATTTTCATTCAATGTCCATATCATAGCCTATCATGAAGGCCTCCTCTTCAGGCGTCAATTCGTCGTCCTCAAGCAGCACACTTACAGTGTCGGCTTCGTATATGTCATCTTCTGATTCATCTTTCAATTCAACCACCAGTCCAGAAGTTATGGAAAAGTTAATATATACTTAATCCATATACAACATATAGCATATATCTTGCGCCATAAATTATATAGGAGTTAACATGGATGTTAGGAAACTGGTCAGCTTCGGGAACTCATCATACGTCATTTCGCTTCCAAAAGCGTGGATTGTGAAAAACGGGCTTAAGAAAGGGGATCTCATCGGGATAGATGAAAGGCCTTACGAGCTGATAATTTCTGCAAAGGAAAATTCAAAAAAGAAGCCTGTTGAGACCCTGATAAGCTGCGAGGGAAAGGGATTAAGCGAGCTTAAGACAGAGATAATAGCTGCTTATGTAAACAACTCAGGCGTAATAACAATCAGCGGAAGCAATGTGAAGAACGTATCTTCAACGCTTAAGCAGGTTATCCACGGGCTTGTCGGAATGGAGGTAATTGACGAAACATCATCAAAGATTGTTGTGAAGGACCTGCTTGACATAAGCGAGGTATCAACTGATAATATTGTAAGAAGGATGGACATACTGATAAAATCAATGCTGGAGGACTCGCTGCTCCCTGACAGCATAGAAAGCATATATGAGCGGGACAATGAAGTGAACAGGCTGGCCCTTCTCGCGCTGAGGATTTTCAGGGCAGCAACAGACAATCCAAGCATGCTCAAAATATTCAACACTACATACTGGGATGTGTTCATATCCAGGCAGGTTACAGTGCAGCTGGAGCACATCGGCGACTATATCAAAAGGATGACCAGGCTCCTAAAGAACAACAGGAATGGCGAATTGAAAAAAATTTACATAGAGCTGTCTGCCAGGTACAGGGAATCAATGAAGCTCTATTATGGAAAGAACAAGCAGGCATCCTATCGGATGGAAACAGACACAAAAAGGTTCATGCAGCTCTGCGACAAGATAATTGAGAAGAGCCGGGATGTCGCGACCACCAGGGTTTGTGAGAACCTGAAGCACATGACAAAGGCGATAATGTACATTCTAAGGAATGTTATGGAACATCAATAATCGGCTTATACATCAGCAATAATGCATCAGAACAGCCTGAACCCGCTATCCTTGAGCTCCACAAAACCCTCGTTCCTGATTTCAAAAAGCACCTCTCTCTGGGGAAGATTCCTGTGCCTATGCAGCAGGGCACTTCTTTTATTGCCGTGAAACAGCTTCAGCTCAATCAGGCATTTGCTGTTGTATGCTATTATATCTCCCCCCACCATTCTCACGCCTTTTTTGGGTTCCATATCAGAATAAACCTGGTTGGTCAAGAGCACGGGGATGCTTTTTGTCCTGACCAGCTCAACTAATGCAGCCATCTGCCTTCCAAGCTCCCTGTTGAGCTCCACGTTATCAGATGTCCTTTCAGACCTGTATAAATTTGTTATGGTGTCAACAACAATCAGCCCTATTTTCTGGTTAACCATTGCCTTCAGGCTTGAAAAATGCTTTTTCTGCTCTTCAAAAGTAGTTGGCTTCAGGAAGATTATGCTTTCCATAAGCTTTTTGCTGTCGTTTGCAAGCTGCTTTAGCCTGGTTACAGAATATCCGCCCTCAGTATCAATGAACAATGCTTTTTTCCCGCTTTTGGACGCCGCGATGGCTGCAAGAAGGCATGCAGTGCTTTTTCCTGAGCCTGCCGGGCCGTAGATTGTTGTAACAACATCCCTTTCATAACCCCCCTCAAGCAGCCTGTCAAGGATTTCAGAGCCGGAACTGATTTTTTCTTCCATGCATCCCTGACTAATCAGAGGGTGTTTTTAAAGGATATGCTAAACGGCAATTTTGAAAATTCGCATAAACCACATAAACCATATACAAAAGCTTTTTATATAGATTTTCAGTCCATCACCCTGCGGGGTAAGAGCTTAACCACGGCAATTTTTTGCTGAGGAAAGTCCACCCACCAAAGGCAAGCCATTGCGTGAATGCAAAGGCAGGCTGAAAAGAAGCCACTCCCGGAAGGGAGTTCCTGTAAGGGACGGCAACCGCTCAGAAACGAAACGACCCTCCTGTTAGGATGAAGTGGCGAATCCCCCTGCGAGGGGGGAGAGTTAACCTGCAGACGTCTAGAGGGATGCGGTGAAACGGCGAGCCCTGGCTGGTGCAAGTCTTTGACGCTTAGTCGAATGTTAAGGCATATCATCGGCAGCATCTGCTGCCATCGGATATGACAGAAGGTGGCTTATTCTTACCCTACGCAATTTACGCATCACCATGGCAGAGAGCGTTTTGGATGACATAAGGAAGGCCGAAAGGGAGGCTGATGAGATTATACAGAACGCTGAGAAAATGAAGCTCGGGATTTTACAGCAGGCAAGGCAGGATTCTGCCAGAATTTTGCGAGAGAAAGAGCAGGAAACAAAGCAGGCAAGAGAGAGATTCCTTCAGTCCGGAAGGGAAAAGATAAGCGCTGCAAGGGCGGGCATTATTGAGAATGGAAGGCTTCAGCTGAAAGAGCTGGAGAAACAGGGCAACAGGAGAGAAGAAAAGGCATTGGAATTTCTTTTAAGCGCTTTTGAGGATGGCCTGAAATGATGCCTGAGAGGATGGCCAAGATAAGGGTTGTGGCCCCAAAGGCATATATGAACCAGGTAATCAGCGAGCTGTATTCCCTTAAGGCTGTCCATCTTGCCGAGCATGATGCCTCTGAGCTGGAAACAGGGAACCCTCTTGAGGAAGCTGAAAAGCTGTCTGAACTGCTGCTCATAACAAAGTCCCTCGCCTCTCATCTAGGCATAAGGCCAGGCCCATGTAAATCCCCTCAAAAAGAATCCATCAGCGATATTGAAAAAAAAATAAGGCACATTCAGCAGCTGCTCACTGAAAGGCTTGAAAAGCAGAAAGCCCTTGATGAAAAGCTAAATGCTTTGTCTCAGGCAGAATCGGAACTTGCGCAAATTAAGGGGCTTGGCCTTCAGATAGGCGCCTTTTCTGAATACAGCTCAATATCGTGCCTCCTCGGAAGGGTAAAAGAGCCACAGGCTTTAAGCAAGAAAATTGGAAGGCTCACCGAGAAATACAAGCTGTATTTTAACGCTGAAAACAGCGTAATAGCACTTTTCATAGATAACCAAAAAAAGCAAGATGCCCTTGAAATACTCAACTCTTATGATTTTTCGCAGATAATGCTGACTGCGACAAGGGAGCTGAAGGGCGGCGTGGATGAAAACCTGCAAAGGATAACCGCAGAAAAAGAGCTCATTGAAAGGAGAAGACAGGAAATCCTGGCAGAATTGGAAGGGCTTGGAAGGAAGTGGGGCGAGTTGATAAGAAGCTATGACAGAACCCTTTCAGAGGAGCTTGAAAAGGCAGAGGCCCCCCTGAAGTTCGGGGCCACCAAAAACATATTCATACTTTCAGGCTACATACCTAAAGGCTCCCTTAACCATGTTAAAAAGAGGCTTGAAATCGCAGCTTCAGGCAAGATGCACATTCAGGAAGAGGAAATAGGCGAGCCTGAGCATGTTCCAGTGAAGCTCAAGAATGTAAAATATGCAAGGCCTTTTGAATTCCTGATAAGGCTCAGGGGGCTTCCGCATTATGATGAGATAGACCCTACATTCATGGTTTTCCTCACATTCCCCCTATTTTTCGGATTCATGCTTGGAGACATAGGCTATGGGCTCGTGACACTTGCGATTGCACTAGCCCTGAGAAGCAGGATGCAGAAGGCAAAAAGCCTGCTTACCCTTATCGCGGTTTCTGCTGTGACATCCATGCTTTTTGGGATTGTTTTCGGGGAGTTTTTCGGAGAAGAGAGCATAATGGGATGGCCAATACCCCACCTGCTGAGCAGGGCCGGAGGAATACAAAGCCTCCTGCTGGCCTCAATCATATTCGGAGCCCTCCACATAAACCTGGGGCTTGTCCTCGGGTTTTTCAACGAGCTAAGGCATCACGGGCTGAAATCTGCAATGCTTGAAAAGTTCAGCTGGTTCATAATAGAGCTTGGAGCCCCGTTCATTCTTTCGCTGCTTGGCATAATAAGGCTGCCGCAACACCTGTTCTATGCATCAGGCTCTGCACTGGCTGTTGGAATAATAATGCTTACAATTGCAGAGGCAAAAATCGGCGCAATAGGCCCTGTCAAGGCGGCAGTTGAGTCAATAACAATATTCAGCAATGCAATGTCATATGCAAGGCTGATGGCAGTCGGGATAGCCTCTGTGGAGCTCGCCCTGATAGTGAACGAATTTGCAAAGGAGCTCTTCAGGCAGGGAGGGCTCATGATAATGGCTGGGATTGCTGTTCTGCTGATAGGGCACGTGATAAACCTGCTGCTTGGGGTTGTTGGCTCTTTCCTGCACTCCATGAGGCTGGAATATGTTGAGTTTTTCACAAAATTTTTTAAAGGGGGAGCAGAGCCATACAAACCGTTTGGAGAAAAAAATTAAGCGAGGTAATCAAAAATGGCAGAAATCGGATTGGTTGCGATTGGAGCTGGCTTGGCAATGGGCCTTAGCGCCCTAGCTGCCGGAATTGCTGAGAAGGAGATAGGCTCCGCAGCAGTGGGAGCTATGGCTGAGAAGGACGAGTTTTTCGCAAAGGGCCTTTTAATGACTATCATACCAGAAACATTGGTCATTTTCGGGCTGGTAATAGCGATTATGATTATAGGACTCGCCGGCAAGTAAGACCAGAATGGGAATAGAAAAAGTAATGGAAGAAGTAATTGCCAAGGCAAAAAAGCGTTCTGCGCAGATAATTGCAGAGGCAAGGAAAGAGGCAGATGAATCAATAAGCTCTGCAATGAAAACGGCAGAGGAAGCAAAAAGGTCTGCACTTCAGGATGCCGAGAGGGAGCTGTCAGAGCAGAAAACAAGGGAAATTGCATCTGCAGAGCTGGACGTTATAAAAAGCCTCCTGAATGCCAGGAAGAAGATAATAGATGATGTGTTCCAGGAGGCTATAGACAGGATTTCAAGGATTCCCCCTTCAAGAAGGAAAGAGCACATTGACAATATCATCAGCATGGCAAAAAAAGAGCTGGAAATTCACAGGCTTCTCTGCAATGAAAAGGACATCAGGCACATATCAGGCTACAGAGCCCAGCCGTGCAATATTATGGGTGGGATTATAGCAGAGAACAAGGATGGCTCAATAAGGATTGATTACAGCTATGAGGCAATGCTTGAAAAAACTAAAGAGGTAACGCTCAAAGATGTTGCAAAAACTCTCTTCAAGAACGAATGATTTTGCCGCAGTCGCGACAGCAAGGTACCCATACACTTACGCAAGGGTAGCTGTAATGAGGTCCAAGCTCCTCAAAAAGGGAGACTACGCAAAGATTGCCAGGATGAGCCTCAATGAAATAATAAACTTCCTGGAATCAAGCGAATACAAAAGGGAGATTGACGAGCTTGCAGTCCTGTACTCAGGCATTGACCTCACAGAAATAGCCCTTAACAGGAACCTCACAAACACTGCCAAAAAACTGAGGCACATCTCCCCCCCAGGCCTGAGAAGCCTGATAGGAGCCTATTTGAAGAGAAAAGACATTGAAAGCATCAAGACCATAATCAGGGGGAAATACACAAATTCTGATGAAAAAGAGGTAATGTCATTGCTTCAGCCATATGAGCTAAGCTATGAATCCCTGAAAAGCCTCCTGAAAAAGCAGAGCATTGAAGAGATTCTTAAGGAAACCGGGATTTTGAAAGGCAATGAATGGAAGCCTGCTTATGAAAAGTTCAGGGAGACAAACATGCTGATTGAGATAGAAAACGCGCTTGACCACCACTACCTGAAAGAGCTTGCAGAGGCTGCAGCAGCACTCCCATCAAGAGGCAGCCTGTTCAAGGCCTTCATCATAAAAGAAATGGAAGTCACAAGCATCCTCAATATACTGAGGCTTAAGAGGGAGGGAATGGAAAAAAAGGACATAAGAAGGCATGCCACGCAGTTCTCAAGGCAATCTGAACTCCTGAAAAGGCTGATAGAAGCCAGCATGGACGATTTTGCATCTGTTCTGCAAAAGACAATGTACGAGCCCCACATAAGGAAAGGAATAGAGGAATACAAGGCGAAAGGCTCGCTTACATACATAGAAACAGAACTATACACATACCTGCTTAAAAAAGCCCTGCACATGCTAAGGCAGAGGCCCCTGGCTGCAGATTCAATAATAGGATACGTGTTCGCGAAGGAAATAGAGGCCAAAAACCTCAAGATGATTGTAAAGGCAAAACAGCTAGGCCTCCTCCAGCAGTTCATTGAGGAGCAAATAATAGCGTGATAAAATGCAAGTTATCGCAGTAGGAACAGCTGAATTCACCCTGGGCTTTGAGCTCGTGGGGATAAAAACGCATAATTTCCAAAAAGCGGAAGAGATAAAAGCCCTGGCAAAAGAGCCAACAGGGGTAATAATAATAGAAGAGAAGATGATGGGCAGCTTTGATGAATTTGACCGGAAGGAATTTGAGGACTCCATAAGGCCTCTTTTTGTTGTGCTGTCAACAAGAGACAGTTCAGAAAACATCAGCAAGCTGATAAGGAAAAGCATAGGCATTGAGATTTAAGATGGGAAACGGAAAATTATTCAGGATATCGGGACCAGTAGTAACAGCAAAAGGCACCTCTGCAAGGATGTATGATGTTGTCAGGGTCGGAAGGGAAAGCCTCATGGGAGAGGTAATACAGATTAGCGATGACCAGACAACCATACAGGTATATGAAGACACATCAGGGCTGAAGCCAGGGGAAACAGTTGAAACAACAGGCCTTCCGCTATCAGTTGAGCTTGGCCCGGGCCTTTTGAATTCGGTCTACGATGGAATCCAAAGGCCCCTGCCGGTATTGAGGCAGGAAAAAGGGGATTTCATCGCAAGGGGAATAACAGCCCCGGGGCTTGACCGCAAGAAAAAATGGGATTTCAAGCCATCCCTCAAAAAGGGCGATGAAGTGAAGCCAGGAACAATAATAGGCTCCTTAAGGGAGCTCAACACAGAGCACAGGCTCATAGTTCCTGGCAACATTAAACCAGGCAAAATCTCAGAGATTAAGGAGGGCTCGTTTACTGTTGAAGAGGCTGTATGCAGGCTTGACAACGGTGCAGAAATACAGCTGATGCATAAATGGCCTGTCAGGAAGCCCAGGCCCTGCTCCAGGAAGCTTCTTCCAAACATACCACTGATAACAGGGCAGAGGATTTTTGATGCCCTTTTTCCCCTGGCAAAAGGAGGCGTTGCTGCAATACCAGGGCCATTCGGGAGCGGAAAGACAGTTACCCAGCAAAGCCTTGCAAAATGGGCTGATGCAGACATAATTGTTTACATTGGCTGCGGAGAGAGGGGGAATGAGATGACAGAAGTCCTGGACGAATTCCCTAAGCTAATAGACCCCAGGACAGAAAAGCCGCTGATGAACAGGATGGTGCTCATAGCAAACACCTCAAATATGCCTGTAGCTGCAAGAGAGGCATCAATATACACAGGAATCACAATTGCTGAATACTACCGGGACATGGGCTACAGCGTTGCATTGATGGCAGACTCAACATCAAGATGGGCTGAGGCTATGAGGGAAATATCTTCAAGGCTTCAGGAGATGCCTGGCGAAGAGGGATATCCTTCATACCTCTCAACAAGGCTTGCCGAGTTTTACGAGAGGGCTGGCAGGGTTGTTGCCCTTTCAGAAAGGGAGGGCTCTATCTCAGTAATAGGAGCTGTCTCGCCTCCTGGCGGGGATTTTTCAGAGCCAGTAACACAAAACACGCTAAGGGTTGTAAAGGCATTCTGGGCACTTGACGCGAAGCTAGCCCAAAGAAGGCATTTTCCTGCAATAAACTGGCTTACATCATATTCACTCTACATTGAAGGGCTGGAAGGGTGGTTTTCAGAAAAAGTCGCGCCAGACTGGAGAGCGAGCATAAGCAGCGTGATGAGGATTCTCCAGGAGGAAGACAGGCTAATGGAAATAGTCCAGCTTATAGGCTCTGATGCCCTGCCTGAAAGGGAAAGGATAACGCTCAGGATAGCCAGAATGCTCCGCGAGTTTTTGCTACAGCAAAACGCCTTCCACCCAGTAGACACTTACTCCCCCCCTAAAAAAACATACATGATGATCAAGACAATGCTCAGGTTTGCAGAGCTTGCATACGCAGGCCTTGATGAGGGAAAAAGAGCTGAAAAAATCCTGAATATAAAGGCGAAGGACAGGATAGGCCAAGTCAAGTTTGAGAAGGATTATGAGACATTCCTTAAAGGAATTGAGAAGGAAATTGAAAGGGAGTTCAGGGAGCTTTAACATGGAAAAAGAATACAAGACAATAAGCAGGATAGCAGGGCCCTTGATTTTTGTGAAAAAGACAGAGCCAATTGGCTATTCAGACCTTGTCAAGATAACCCTTCCAAACGGAGAAACAAAGACAGGCCAGGTGCTTGACACATCAGAAGACATAGTTGTTGTTCAGGTGTTTGAGGGCACTTCAGGGCTTGACAAAGAAGCAAGAGTCAAGTTCCTTGGAGAGAACATAAAGCTCCCAGTGTCAGACGACATGCTTGGCCGGATACTTAACGGGGCTGGAAAGCCCATTGACGGCGGCCCTGAAGTAATCCCTGAAGATAAGCTTGACATAACAGGCGCAGCCATTAACCCTTACGCAAGGGCAAGCCCTGAGGACTTTATACAGACAGGAATCTCAACAATAGACCTCATGAACACCCTTGTCAGGGGGCAGAAGCTGCCAATATTCTCCGGCTCAGGGCTTCCCCATAACGAGATAGCACTTCAGATTGCAAGGCAGGCGAATGTGGTTGGAAAGGAAACAAGCTTTATCGTGATTTTCGCAGCAATGGGCATAACCAACGAGGAATCCCAGAGGTTCATAAATGATTTTGAGAAAACAGGCGCGCTTAAGAGGTCTGTAGTTTTCCTTAACCTGGCAGACGACCCTGCTGTTGAAAGGCTAATAACACCCAGGATGGCCCTCACAGCTGCTGAATACTTTGCCTTCCAGAAGGACATGCATGTACTTGTAATACTTACAGATATGAGCAATTACTGCGAATCCCTGCGGGAGATAGGCTCTGCAAGGGAGGAGATTCCCGGAAGAAGGGGCTACCCGGGCTACATGTACACCGACCTTGCAATGCTCTACGAAAGGGCCGGGATTATCAAGGGAAAGAAGGGCTCCATTACCCAGCTGCCGATACTCACAATGATAGGCGATGACATAACACACCCGATACCAGACCTTACAGGATACATAACAGAGGGCCAGATTGTCCTGAGCAGGGAGCTTCACAGGAAAAACATCTATCCTCCAATAGATGTCCTGCCATCCCTATCAAGGCTTATGAACCTCGGAATAGGAGAGGGCAAAACAAGAGAAGACCACAAGCAGGCATCAGACCAGCTTTACGCAAACTACGCAGAGGGCAGGGATTTACGGGGGCTTGCAGCCATTGTAGGGGAGGAATCCCTTGCTGAGAGGGACAGGAAGCTGCTTAAATTCGCAGGGCAGTTTGAAGAGCTTTTTGTAAGGCAGGGAAAAAATGAAAACCGCGACATAAGGGAAGGCACATTAAGGATTGCATGGCAGCTTCTTGGGACAATGCCAGAGTCAGAGCTGGTAAGGATAAGCCCTGAAATCAAGAAGAAATTCTATTCACCATGGCATCAAGCGTAAAGCCAACAAGAAGCGAGCTGCTCCAGCTTAAGAAAAAGATAAAGCTCGCAAAGTCAGGCCACAGCATGCTCAAGAAGAAGCGGGATGGCCTGATAATTGAGTTCTTCAAGGCGCTTGAAAACGCAAAAAGCATAAGAAGCGAGCTTGTCAGGGAATACATATCAGCCCTTGAAAAAATCAACATCGCAAGGGCATTGGACTCTGACCTGAGGCTGAAATCAATAGCGCTTGCAATAAAGGACAAGCCCATAATTGACATAGAGACAAAAAACATAATGGGAGTCCTTGTGCCCAAGGTAAGGAAAAGCCCCCTTCAGAAATCATCCCTGGCAAGAGGGTATGGCTACATCTCAGGCTCAATAAAAATAGATGAGGCAGCCCTTGCATATGAGCGGCTTGTGGAAAAGGTCCTTACAGCAGCAGAATACGAGACCATACTCAAGAGGCTGCTCCAGGAGATAGACAAGACCAAGCGCAAGGTGAATGCGCTGGAAAAGGTCACCATCCCAAGGCTTGAGCAGGATGCCAGCTACATAAGGCTCAGGCTGGAAGAGATGGAAAGGGAGAATTTCTCAAGGCTCAAGCACATCAAGCAGGTTCACGCATGAAAAAGATTTATATAGTTATTCTATAAGTAGCAATTTGTGTCAAACAGAACTGTAATAATAGCGACAGTAGCAAACTTCATCTTTGGCGTTCTAGCTTTCATAGGCTTGCAGCAGCTGTTCAGCCCGCTTTCAGAAATGATAATCCCTCCAATAGCATCTTTGTTTCTCATATTGACAGGGTTCATTTCCCAAATAGTGCTTATATGGATTGTCTATTTTGATGCTAAGCAGAAAAACATAAGCTCAAACTGGCTGATAGTGCCATTCTTTCTTGGCTCTTTGGGAAGTCTGATTTACTATTTCGTTAATAAAAACAGGGAAGCGTAGCCACAAAACCTTTTTATACTAAAATGCTCTCCTATATGCATGGCAAGGGACGACAAGGTTCAGATGCCAAGTTCCATGGGCGGCTTGGTAAGATACTTTGATGAATACAAGAGCAAGATTGAAATCAAGCCTGGCCATGTGGTCCTCCTGTCAGGGCTGGTTATGGTCATAGAGATACTTCTTCATACTTTCGGTAAGCTAAAATGAATATGAGAATGGACGAAAGGGCTCTGAAGGCAGCGATGAAAAAGATGGGCATACAGAGCCAGGATATAGAGTGCAGCGAGGTCATTATCAAGGCAGGCTCAAAAGAGCTTATCATAACCAACCCGCATGTGTCCAGGGTCAATATGATGGGGCAGGTGACATTCCAGGTTATGGGGGATGTCACTGAAAGGGAAGCCGTGCCAGAGATTTACCGCGAGGACATAAAGACAGTTATGGAGCAGGCTGGTGTTGATGAAGAAACCGCAACAAGGGCGCTGGAGATGAACAAGGGCGACTTGGCCGCAGCCATAATGAGCCTGGGCAGGAAATAGGATTTTTCTGTAAAAAATGAACCCCATGCATGAGTCCAAGGAAGAGCTGAAGAGGGCAGACCACCTCCTTTATGTAAGCCTCAAGTACACAAGGACAGTTGACGTAATAAAGAGCATAATTGAAAGGCTGATAAGCGGCCTGGACATAGCCATAAGCTGCCTGCTTCAGAATGCAAAGGAGAAAAAACTGATAAAGGAGATTCCCCCACAGGCCGGGCTGAGGGTTGAGATACTAAGAAAGACATACAAGGATATCAGAATTGACGAGATGCTTGAGTTCTACACATTGCTGAGGAAGGTGAGCAGGGCTGAGTACAAGAGAAGCCACGAGTTCAGGAGGCACGTCACAATGACTGCCACCACTGACACCGGGCTGGTTATAATAAACCTTGATGTGATAAAGGAATATTATGAAAGGACGAACGGATTCATAGACTACATTGACAACCTGCTAAACCCGAGGAAGGAAAATGAAAATGGCTAAGCAGGGCGCTGTCAAGGGCGTGCGCGGGTTCAGGCAGGAACTGATGAAATCAAATATCAGTTCAGTTGCCAAGGGCACTTCCCTGTCAAGGGACATGAGCCATCTCATGTTCTGGATAACACTCCTCGTCCTTGCCGTGGCAAACCTTATAATGGTCACAGTGCTGGTGCCCCTCATGCTCCTACTGGGGCAGTTCAGGCTGGCTGGCTTTGTGGCGCTTGGGCTGTTTAACGGCTACTTATTTTATGTCCTGATATCAAGGATAGCCAACCTGGAAAGAAGCCATCACCTGGCCGCAGCAATAATAATCCCGGGCCTTTCAGTAATCAACCTGTTCATAATAATGAACGGTGTTGGCAGGCTTTCTCATATTTTCGGCACCACTACAAGCGAGAGCCAGCTGGTGATAAGCGTAACCTACATAGCGTCATTCCTGGCCCCTTACTTCGCTGCAAACCTGTTCAGGCTCAGAGGCGCATCTGCTTATCCTTGATTGTGTTCAGTATCATCACTGTATTAGTCCTCTCCACAAAATCATATGTCTGTATTTTTTTAAGGAAGCTGTCAAGAAACCGCCTGTTCCTGAATCTTGCCACAACAACAGCGTCGTAGTCCCCGGTTACGTCAAAAACAGACAAGAC
>JACPTE010000024.1:0-83381 GCA_016192945.1 Candidatus Woesearchaeota archaeon | reverse complement strand
TCAAAATCAGACAAGACGCTTTCATCAGCCCCTATTTTGTTCTCAACCTGAAACAGCTTTCCCTTTGAAACCTTGATGCTTACCAGAACGTCAATGTCAAATCCCAGCGTGTCATAATTGATTGCTGCAGTATACCCCCTGATAACCCCCTCCTTTTCAAGCTTGTTGACCCTCTTCATAACAGTTGCTACAGAAACGCCGCTCCTCTTGGCTATTTTCCTGTAGGAAAGCCTGGAGTCCTCAAGGAGCGTATTCAGTATCTTCCTGTCTGTATCATCAACCATGTTCAAAAGCACAATATGATGCTATAATTTGAATGAAAAATGAACATATATTTAAAATTATTGGATTTTAGAAGTATTTTGTAAACTAAATGGCTGGAAAAATATATATAGGGAACGTGCTTCCATGCACACCATGGAAATGGACAGCTTGATTAAAATTGATAGGGCTGAAATGGAACTGGTAGAGATTGAAGGCGATGACTTTTTTGACCTGTATGAGGAATCGCTGGTTGAGGGAGACCCCTTATCCCCTGATGATGAGTTCTGACAGCAATGCAAAAAAATATTTAAACAGGCCTGAATGTTTTTTTTTGAATGAGCAATGAAGAATACCTGTCAAGATGGACTTATAATTACATAAAATACAAGGATGCCATACTTAAGAGGATAATCAGCATTGAAAGAAAAGAGTCCGGGTTTCTGGCAGTTTATAAGGACAGGAGAGTATCATACGAAATAATGGCCTCACTCAAGGATTTCTCAAACGCAGCCAATGAGTCCACTATAGTGACTTTCAACACCATTGAAAACTTCCACCTGATGCTCAATGAATGGAAAAAGCTCGTTGAAAAAAAACTTACAATAGTTCTAATAAACCCTCTGTCAAAGCTTGATGAAAAGTGGACTGTAGCCACCCATGTGCATGATTCGGTGTGTGATAAGGGCTCAATAAAGAGGGGATTAAAGACTATGTTTGAGTCTGTTGAGCCCCTGAGCAATGAGCAGATAGGGCAGATTTGCAGGGCAGGCCCTTAGCTACCACTGCTCCCTGTAAATCCTTCTCTCATCAAAGCCGAGGCTGATAAGAGACTTGATTGTTGCATTGACCATCGGGGGAGGCCCGCACACATAAGAGTCAGACCTTTCGTAATTCACGTGCCTTTGGATTACATCCGAGATGAATCCCACTTCCCCATTCCACCCCTCTGCAGGAGAGTCTATTGCTGCCGCAATAATCAGCCTTTTTGAGAATTCCTGAAGCTCTTTCCTGTAAATGAAGTCTGATGGCGCCCTGAACCCGTAAAAAAGCCTTATTTTTGAGGGAGCATCTTTTTCCATAAGCAGGCTCCTTAGCATGCTCCTTATTGGCGCAATCCCGCTGCCCCCTGCTATGAATGTCACATTCTCAGGGACAGGACGCCTGAGGCTGAACACGCCATAAGGCCCCTGAATGTTCACATAGTCGCCTTTTTTCAGGCTGTGGAGGGCACCAGAGAACAGCCCATTGTCAGCCCTTGAAACGCACAGCTCCAAGAAGTCATTGTCTGATGGCGTTGATGCTATTGAGTACGACCTTTTAACAAGAATGTTCTCCCTTGTATAGAGCCCTTCTATTGAAGCCATGATAAATTGCCCTGGAGAGAAAACAAAATCAGCAGGCCTTTCCAACCTGAATAACTTAACCCTTGGCGTTTCATCCACTATTTCCAGTATCTTGGACTTGAAAGATGCCATCTGTCACGCATTTGCCTTCAGCCAGTCATAGCCATCAGCTTCTATCTTAGTTGCCAGCTCTTTCCCGCCTGATTTAACAATTTTTCCATCCATCATCACATAAACATTATCTGGAGTGACATAATTAAGTATTCTCTGATAGTGGGTTATAAGAAGCACACCCAAGCCGGGGTTCAGAAGCCTTTTTATCCCCTCTGCCACGGTCTTAAGCGCGTCTATGTCAAGCCCTGAGTCTGTCTCGTCAAGTATTGCCATTTTCGGCTGCAGAACTGACATCTGCAATATCTCCATCTTCTTTTTTTCCCCTCCTGAAAATCCCTCGTTCAGGTGCCTTTGTGAAAACTCAGGAGCCATCTTAAGCATTGCCAGGTTCTCAGCCAGGATATTATGAAACTCCATCACTCCTGATTTTTTCCCCTTGACAGAGTTGTATGCTGCCCTTAAGAAGCTCTCAACTGCAACTCCCGGAATCTCGCTTGGATACTGGAATGACAGGAAAAGCCCTGACATTGCCCTCTCTGTAGGTGTTGCCGCTGTTATGCCCTTTCCATCAATGAATATTGAGCCAGAATCAATCCTGTATCTCGGATGGCCCATCAGCGCATATGCAAGCGTGCTTTTGCCAGAGCCATTAGGGCCCATCAGCGCAGCTATCTCCCCCTTGTCCACGCTGATGCTTATCCCATTAAGTATCCTCTTTCCATCCACGCTGACTTTCAAGTCCCTTATTTCAAGAGTTGGCATTATCATCACAGCATTATTTTTTCCCTTTCATATGCACCAGTATTCCTGCCTGCAGGGTCTTCAGCGCCAGCAGGGCGCATTTCATCCTCACATGGCTTATTGGCACCATCAGCAGCCTGAGCATATCTTCTGATGAGATGCCATACACCTCATCCAGCGATTTGCCCTTGACATGCTCTGTCAGCATTGAGGCTGAAGCCTGGCTTATTGCACATCCGCGGGCCATGAATCTTATTTCTGAGATTGATTTGCTCCTGTCAAGCCTGGCGTAAACAGCCACCTCATCCCCGCAGAGCGGGTTGGTGTCCTTGTAGTATATATCCGGATTGTCAATCTGCCCCTTGTTCCGGGGGTTTGAATAGTGGTCCAGTATGTGCTCCTGGTAAATGTTCATCTTCCTGTTAAAACCCCCCTAACCTTTTCCAAGGCAGATGCCATCGCATCAATCTCCTGCTTTGTGTTGTATATGTAGAAGCTTGCTCTTGCAGTGCCTGAAGCCTCCAGCCTGCTCATCAGGGGCATTGCGCAATGATGCCCGCCACGAATGGCTATTCCCTCCTGGTCAAGTATTGCTGCTACATCATGGGCATGTATTCCCTTCAGGTTGAATGATATGACGCCAGCCCTTCCTTTTTTGGGACCGTAAACTTTTATGTCCTCCTCTGAAAGAAGCCTGCCAAGGGCGTATTCTGAAAGCATTTTTTCATGCTCAAATACGTTTTCCATGCCTATCTTCTCCAAGTAGCCTATTGCAGCTCCAAGCCCTATGCCCCCTGCAATGTTCGGTGTCCCAGCCTCAAATTTCCATGGAAGCTCATTAAATCTCGTAGATTCAAACGTAACTTCCCTTATCATGTCCCCTCCATAAATGAAGGGCTGCATTGAATCAAGCAGCTCTTTTTTCCCGTAAAGAACACCTATGCCTGTTGGCCCGAGCATCTTGTGCGATGAGAATGCAAGGAAGTCACAGCCTATTGAGCGGACATCAAGAGGCATGTGAGGGGCGCTCTGTGCTGCGTCAACTATGAAAAGCGCACCACAATCATGGGCCAGCTTCGCGATTTCCCTTACAGGGTTTATTGTCCCCAGGACATTTGAAACATGCGTAATGGAGACAATCCTGGTTTTCCTGTTCAGGCAGCCAGCCAGGTCATCCATGTCAAGCCTGCCTTCTTTATCAATCTTCACAAACCTGAGCCTTGCCCCTTTCTTCAGGCAGATTTGCTGCCAAGGAACAAAGTTGCTATGGTGCTCCATTTCCGAAACAACCACCTCATCGCCTTTGCCAAGCTGCATCCCGATTGAATATGCTACCAGGTTTAGCGATTCAGTGGCGTTTTTAGTGAATATTGTCTCTTCAAATCCTGCATTGATGAACCTGGCGGCTTTTTCGCGGGAGGATTCGTATGCCTCAGATGCCTCCTCACTCAGCCTGTGTATGCCCCGGTGAACATTCGCATTGTAATTCCCGTAATAATCCCTTATGGAATCAATCACCTGCCTTGGCTTTTGGGATGTTGCAGCATTGTCTAGGTAAATTAGCGGCTTCCCATTGACTTTTCTTCCAAGTATTGGGAAGTCTTCCCTTATTGAGCTGGCATTTAGCTGCATAGTTCCTGAAGCCATTTCTCGCACGTCATCCCTATAATCTCATCTTGTTCTGGCATTCTTGATATGGCCGACTTTATGAACCCCTCAACAATCAGCTTCTTTGAGTCTTCCCTGGACAATCCGCGTGCCATGATGTAAAAGAGCCTTTCATCATCAATCTGGGAGCATGTAGCAGCGTGCTTCGCCCTGACATCATTTGTGAGGATTTCCAGTGCAGGCATAGAGTCTGCCTTTGCATCTTTGCTGAGCAGGATTGAATGCTCTTCCAGGAACGAATTGGTGCCTGAGGCATGCTCCCCTATCCTGACCATGCCGTGAGCAGTCTGCCTTGAACTGCCATCAAGCACACCCCTGGTTGAGGACCAGCTCCGCGTATTCCTGGCATTATGCAGTATGCTGGCATCAGAATCCATTCTCTGGCTGCCCCGCGTAAGGATTACCTCTGCTTCCGTTACCTCAGCCCCTTCTGCATCAAGGATTGTTTCCCGCCTGCTTTTTGAAAATTTTGAGCCTGAGCCAATGATACTCCACGATATTTTTGAGTTTCTTCCCACAATCGCTTTCCTGCAGCTGATAAATGCAGCCCCATCACCAAGGTTCTGTATTGAAGTGTAGCTCACCCTTGCGTTGTCTTTTATGTGAAGCTCAGTCATGTCATTGTGAAAATAATTATCCGCACCTGACGTGAATTCATCAATCAGCTCCAATCCAGCCCCCTCCTCAACCACTATGATTGTCCTTGTGAAGCCAGAATTTCCAGACACTAAGTTCCTAAACAGCCTCATTGAGGTGTTTTTTGGGACTCTTATGAATGAGCCTGAATTGAAACACGCAGTGTTCATGGCTGCCATCCAGCCATCATCACTTACCAGCTTTTGAGAGAGAAATCCCATTAATTCCTGATTTTCCATGATTGCTGCAGTTATGTCCCTTACCATTGTTTTATCGCCGCCCCTGCAGATAATGCCTGTTTTTCCTGCTTCGGAAATCGCCCTGTTGAAGTCTATACCAATGTCAGCGTATGCTGATTGCCCGATTTGCTGCTGGATGAAAATCTGAAAAGCCTCCTGCCTTTCCCTCTTCAGCCAATCAGGCTCTGATTCCTCACTCTTGATGAAAAGCTCTTTATGCATGAAAACCCCCCAAGGCTACCCTACAGAGCCAGTCATCTCAAGCTGTATGAGCCTGTTAAGCTCAATCGCATATTCCATCGGCAGCTCCTTGGTAAACTGCTCTACAAATCCAAGCACTATCATAGTCACTGCCTGCTGCTCTGTAAGCCCCCGCGACATAAGGTAGAATATCTGGTCCTCCCCAATTTTCCCCACAGTTGCCTCGTGGGTTATAGTGACGTTTTCCTCATCTATTTCCATCACCGGATATGTATCGGACCTTGATTCCTCATCAAGAATCAGCGCATCGCACCTTACGCTTGACTTCACATTCTCAGCCCCCTTCTCTACATGAAGCAGGCCCCTGTATGATGTCCTTCCCCCATCCCTGCTTATTGACTTTGAGATTATTGTTGAGGTGGTATCCGGAGCGAAATGGTACGCCTTCCCTCCAGCGTCCTGGTGCTGCCCCTTTCCTGCAAATGCCACTGAAAGTATGTCTGCCTTAGCATTCCTTCCCATCAGGTAGACGCTCGGATACTTCATCGTTGCCTTTGAGCCCAAATTCCCGTCAATCCACTCAACAACTGCATGTTCGTGCGCATATGCCCGCTTGGTCACAAGATTGTAGACATTGCCTGACCAGTTCTGGATTGTGGTATACCTTATCCTGGCGTTCTTCAGGGCTATAAGCTCAACAACCGCAGCATGGAGGGAGTCGCTGGAGTAGATGGGTGCAGTGCAACCTTCAACATAGTTGACAGAAGAGCCCTCATCAGCTATAATAAGAGTCCTCTCAAATTGCCCCATGTTCTTCGCATTAATCCTGAAATATGCCTGCAATGGGACATCAACCTTGACACCTTTGGGAATGTAAATAAAGCTCCCACCGCTCCATACAGCGCTGTTCAATGCAGAAAACTTGTTGTCCTGAGGGGGAACTATAGTGCCAAAGTATTTCCTGAATATGCCCTCGTGCTCCTTGAGTGCTGTGTCAGTGTCCGTGAATATTATTCCTTTTTCCTCAAGGTCCTTTCTCAGCTTGTGGTAAACTGTCTCCGAATCATATTGCGCACCAACACCTCCAAGGAACCTCCTTTCAGCCTCTGGAATCCCCAGCTTCTCAAAAGTGCTCTTGATATTCGCAGGAACATCATCCCAAGACGCGCTTTTCCTTTCAGTGGGGCTGAGATAATACACGATATCATCAAAATTAATGTGGCTCAGGTCAGCCCCCCACGCAGGCATTTTCTTCCTGAAGAATATTTCAAGAGACTTAAGCCTGAAGTTCCTCATCCACTCAGGCTCATTCTTGAGAGATGATATTTCCTGAACCGCCTGCCTGGTCAGCCCCCTGTCAAACTTTCTTACATATTGTTCAGGGTCCCTGAATCCATATTTCTGCCCATAGTCTGAGTTCAGCAGGTTTAATGCTTGCTCTGTCATAATTTCACCTGAAGCAGATATTGCATTCCCGCTTGATTGCCGGGTCCTGCTCAATGTGCAGTTCGCATATCATGCGCTTTACAGAATCCATCTCAGAGAGCTTTATCAGCTCATGTATTGCTGTTGAGTTGTCTTCAGCTATCCTGTTTGCTGCAGCCTTGATGTTCTGCATAACCGGCCTGCTGAATTTGACATTAGCCCCCCTTTTTGAGCTCAAGTACTGCGAAACTGCCCCTTCAGAAACCCCCAGAATGGCAGCTGCCTTTTTCTGCGGCATTCCATGATGCCCTATAAGCATCCGCGCCATCTCCCTCCTCAACGCAGGAAGGACATACCAAACCTGTATTTCCTGGGGTAAAACTGCCATTTTGTTAACAATCGTTAAGAAGTTCAGGAATGTTTAAAAAGTTTATGAAAGGAACGCAAGTTTTTAATAAAAACAGGACTAATCGGCCAATATGCTGCATTCAAAGGCAAAGAGGGTAATAATAATCTCCCTGCTGGCCATTGCCTTCATTATAGTTATCGCTGCAATATTCCTGGTAAATTATGTAAAAAACGACCTTACAGTATACCTCTCTACAAGCAACACTTCACTTCATGGGAATTATGGGAATGTTTCGGTTGTAAGGTTCAGCATCAGGCCAAATACAGGAATCTTTTGCACTGTCAGCTGCGAATACAGTTTCAGCGACCAAAGCAGCGGGATTGGGATTGATAGCGGAAGCTTTAGCATAAGGCCATGGGAGTCGTTTGAAAGGAACTATAGCCTGAAGCTCACAAGGAGGGGCAGAGGCCAGTTCCTGTATAATTTTGATGCAACCTGCAGGAATATCCAGTCCATTGGATGCCTTTCAGGATATGAATGGAAATCATATGCCTCGCTAATAACATTCAACTATGACTACACAGAGGCAGAGCTTAAACTGAAGGAAACCCTCCACAGCAACCTTACAGCGCATATTGGCGAACTGAGCTCTTTCTATGGAGAAGCCGATTTATTGGACAGCCAGATTAACCAGCTTGAAAGCAAGATGAGCCTGAAGGACCTGTCTGCCATGAGGGCGCAGCTTAATGATGAGATTCAATCAGTGATTCTTGAGTCGGAAACATTCAGGACGCTCTGGAATGAGCAGGAATACGCCCTTCTGAACAACAGGTTCCAAAACAGGACAGAGGTTTCTTACAAGCTCATTGAGAAAATTAACAGCTCACTGAATGAAGACATTTCATCCTACAACAGCATAGTGCTGGAGCTGAACAGGACATATTCTGATAAGGGAGAGCTTGGCCCGAGCATATCAATTGCTGCTGAAGCAAATGACACGGCCCTGCAGCAGGAAATCATTTCTGAAAGCAAAGATTTCAATGACACTGTAACCAGGCTTTTACTGCTTGATTATGAAAACGTGTCTGAGATAAAGGCGATGCTGGAGGCTGCCAATTTTGGGCTGGATTTATCTGAGAAAAAAGCAGCAGGACATTTGGGCAACATATCAGAAAAGGCAACCAGAATTGCTGAAAATGAACTGAAAAAGGCCTGCTTGCTGAAAGGGTATTGCAAGACAGTGAATTACTCCTTCAAGGGACAGGGAAGAATATCTGAAATAAATTCAATAAGGTCAGGCTACTGCACCATGCTCAATGGGGTAAGCGGTGAACTTGAAAACGCCTCATATTACTATGCAGAACAGCTTCTCGGCGAATCTAATCGGTCACTCAACGGCCCCAGGGCATACTCCTATATGCTTGACAAGCTGAATATTTCCAGCATGATGAACCAGTCATCCTTCCTTTTCCAGCTCAGAGAACTTGAAAGCAACCTATCATCAGGCGGCGCTTTGACAGAAAACACCACACTCAGGTTTTCCCTCAATCTCACAGAAAGCAATGACACCACAGAGTTTTACAGGCTTCACTGCATAAGATACCCGAACATTTCATTAACCCTGGCCAGGGCGAATATTTCTCAAGCAATAATGCCTGAAATCCATTCAGACATCATAAAAATCAACCAGAGCCTTGGGGAGCCTTTTCCAGAATGCTGCGTTCTGGGGGAATGCAGGTCCTGCTGCACAGGCCCTGAGTGCAGGAATGACCCTAAAACCTACCCGATAATTTTAGTCCACGGCCATTCAATCGGCAGGGGCAGTGTTCCAGAATTCACTGCAGAGGCATTTGGCCCCCTTCAGAGGGCCTTGCAGTCAGAAGGATACTTGAATGCAGGCATATTATACCCCAACTCCAGCGATACTATCAAGCCTGGTGACTGGGGGCTGTCAGGAAAGCCGGTAAGCGTCAGCGTGGCTTATTATTATGACATAATAAGCGACCAGAGGGGAGGATACCTGCTTGTCCAGAGGAGCAGCCATGAAATCACTGTTTACGCTGTAAGGCTCAAGGAACTGGTGGACATAGTTAAGCAGAGAACCGGGAAGGACAAGGTGATAATAGTTGCGCATTCCATGGGCGGGCTTGTAGCAAGGAGCTACATGCAGATTTTTGGTGACGAATCAGTTTCAAAGCTCATAATGATAGGCACACCAAACAGCGGGATAAACAAGACATCAACAAAAATCTGCTCTTTCCTGGGTGAAGAAAAAGAGTGCGAGGACATGTCTTCAGGCTCATTCTTCCTCAGGAAGCTCAACGACCCGCAAAACCAGCCTCAAGGCATTCCTGTTTACAACATAATTGGGACTGGATGCAACACAGAGGGGGAGGATGGTGACGGCATCATAACAGCAAGAAGTGCATACATTGATGGCGCCAATAATTACTATGCCAGGGGAAACTGCTCTGCGAGCCTGCAGCCTGTCTTGCTTCATGTAGATATGCTGAATCCTGAGAAGCACCCAGAAATCATGTCAATACTCAGGGGCATCCTGAAGCAGGAGTGAAATACGGTAGCCGGGAATTGAACCCGGACTAGAAGCTGACTCCAGCTTAGCCTTGGGAAGCTCCTGTCATGCCGTTAGACCACTACCGTATGAATTTTGGGCAGGATTCCTGAAATAAAAGTGTTTTGGTACAAGAAATTGCCGCCAGATATATAGAGAGGTTAGAGTTGAGCTGATTAAACTATTAAATAAAAATATTCCACCAGTTTCTAACTGGTGGTAAATCTTCTCTGTACATTCATCGGGAATATTTTTATTCTTAGAAATCCGACCGAGCGACAGAAGGGAGCGAGCAATCACCAGGTCTTTGACCGGGGGTGTAGGATTTCTTTTGAATTGCGCAATAAACCAGGCCATTTATGGCCATTTTTTTTACTTTTCATCTTCGTCGCTTTCCTTGCTGTATGCAGGGACTGCCAGCTTGCTTATTATCATAACGTCCCCCACAGACTTTACGTGCTGGTGGGGAATAATAACTCCCTTTGCCCCCCCTCCAAGAATCTTGGTCAAAAAAGAGTTCTTGGTTGCCTTCACGCGCCATCCAACCACTTTTGTCGGGGTCATAATGGCCTCTTCCACATCGCCAAAATACTCCCCCGAATCAGTGAATACCTTCATATCGTATGACTCTGTCATCCTTTTTGTCTTAAGCATGGATATCCCTCCTATACTATTTTAAAGTTGTAAAAACTCTATAAATATCGTGATGGGAATATATAAATTTTGTGATTGCTCGATTGGCAAGCCAACTTGTGTGCTTTGATGGGGATTTTTTATTCAAACAACAGAATTCCACTAATTTTATTAATAAATTGAACTCTCCTTAATCCATGCCAAGCCCGAACATAGTCTATTGCAAGGCCCGCGTTTCTGATGCTGCAGAAATCAAGCTGCTGATTGACAATGCACGCATACTCTCCAGAAGCATTGATGACATCCTGCATGAAATAAGGAGCTTCTTTGTTGCGAAGGACAGCGGCAGGATAGTTGGCGTTATAGCAGTTGACATAATTGACTCTGATTATGCAGAGCTCCGCAGCCTTGCTGTCAACCAGGGATTCCGAGGAAAGGGAATAGGGACAAGGCTCGTTGAGCTTGCCCTGTACGAGGCAAAGCTCCTTGATGCAAGGCATGCAGTTGGCTTTACAAAAAGCCCTGATTTCTTCAGGAAATTCAAGTTCAGAGTGGCAAAGGATAATGAGCTTCCTGAAAGCCTGAAAAAAAGCTGCATTTCAGGATGCACAGGAATCGTTATAAACCTTGATGAAATAGACTATGTCATAAAATACTGACTCTCAATCAGAACTTCAATGCATCCATCACTTTTGCGATGTCGCTTTCATTTATTACGAACAGCGTGTCAGTCCAGCAGCTCATGCTTTCAACAATGTTTATCCCCCGCTCAGCAAAAAGGGAGCACATCTGTGAGAGGACTCCAGGCGTATTCTCCAGTTCCCTTGGGCTCTTCACATTTATTTCAGCGAGGTCCTTGCTTATCTTTATTATCTGACCCTTGAACAGCTTCCTTATATTATCAGTGTAGTCCGAGCTTGTTACAAGAGTAATCGCATTTGCCCCTTCCATGATATGGAGAGTTTCATCTTTTTTCCTTATCTCCTTCTCCAATTCCAGAAGGCTGTTATAATATATCGTTTTTTCAATCACAACAGCAACAATCCTGTTCTTGACACCTATCCTGCTTTTCTTCAGGATGTCTATGATTCTTTTTTCCAGAACCTCCTCTGACTTGAGCTTTTCAGCATATCTCCTGCAGGCTATAAGGATTGCATCGAAATTGCTTATTCCAAGCTCCGAGCCAATCTGCCTTGAGAGCGCAGAGTAGTTTATCAGCTTCCTCTTGAGGCAGTCCTTGATGCTTGGCCTTCCTGAAACATGCTTTTCAACAGCCTTTGTGATGTTCATCCTAAATAGGTAAGTGGTAAGTAGTTAGTAGTTCATACTGCAAACTACAAACGATTAACTATTAACTATTAAAATGTTTTGTTTTGGACATTTTTGTTTATTTTGTCCTGTTTTGGTCAATAGGATTATAAGCGATGTCAGAATAATACTTCAATCAACAACCAGCTTGACAATGAACGACTCGAATAATCCGGAACTTGCATTGATAAAGATTGGAGGGAAGGTTATAATCAACCAGCTTCAAGAGCTAGGCGAAGCCTTAAGCTATGCGCAGAGCCTTGGGCTATGTTCAATAGTAGTATGCGGAGCCGGGCCTCAGATTGATGAAAAGCTGAAAAAGAAAAATCTGAGTTCAAAGAAGGTACAGGGTCTTAGGGTAACTGGGAAAAAACAACTGCGCATAGTGATTGAACAGCTCAAAAAGAGCTGCATTTTATTGGCTGAAGAAGTAGCGAAAAAAGGCGGGAACGTCACAGTGTTATATGATATTTTCGAATGCACAAAGCATTGGAAAATAAATGGCAAGGACCTCGGATTTGTTGGGCATGTCAAGAAAGTAAACCTGGAGGCAATAAAAACCGCATTAATTGATGGAAAATTGCCGGTAATCTGCCCAATTGGCATTGATAAGTCAGGACAGCAATTCAATATCAATGCAGACGTGGCATCAAAGGAGCTTGTGAAGGCGCTTAATCCAAAAAAATTCATACTGGTGACTGAGCAAGGAGGAGTCAGGGATGCTGAAGGAAACCTGATTGAAAAGCTGTACCCAGAATCGGGCTATCCTGAACTAGTCAAAAAAAATGCACTGAATGGCGGCATGCTTCTGAAAGTTAAAGTGATTATTGAAATGCTAAGCAAGATGGACAGGGCTCCGTCCGTTTTCATAGTTGACCCGTCTGGAATGCTGCAAAGCCTTACTGACCAATCAGTATGTGGGACAATAGTCATAAAGAACCACACCACCAGAAGAACTGCCTTTTTACCTGCCAGCAGGCTATGATATTAGAATTTTACGGTGAAACATGACTTATTTGCAAAAATCAAATAAAAGTCTGATGCAGACATATAATAGGATAAGCCTTCTAATAGAGCGAGGTATAGGATGCCGCGCATTAGACATTGATGGAAACAGCTACCTTGACCTTGCAGGAGCTCTAGGAACCTGCAGCGTTGGGTATTGCAATGAAGAAGTCAATTCCGCTATTATTGAGCAAATCCGAAAAATAATTACTACAACAAACTTGTACTACACAGAACCTCAAATAAAGCTCTCCCAGAAGCTAGCCCTGCTTTCAAGCCTTGATAAGAGTTTCTTCTCCAATTCAGGAGCAGAGGCGAATGAAACAGCAATAAAGCTTGCAAGAAAGCACACAGGAAAGCCAGGCATAATAGCAGCCGATGGCGGATTTCACGGGCGCACATTTGGTGCATTGTCAGCCACTTCAAAAGCCAAATACACTGAGCCGTTTAAGCCTTTGGTTCCCGGGTTCATGCACATACCATATAATGATTCGGAAGCTCTGCGTAAAGCAGTTACCGAAGATACAGCGGCATTCATTGTAGAGCCAATACAGGGTGAAGCTGGAGTCATAGTGCCGCATAATTCATACCTTAAGGCTGTAAGAGAAATTTGTGACGAAAAAGGAATTCTCCTTATAGCTGATGAGGTGCAGACTGGAAATGGAAGGACAGGCAAGTACTTTTGCTATCAGCACAGCAAGATAAAGCCAGACATAGTCACTTCTGCAAAAGGCCTGGCCAATGGCGTGCCCATAGGCGTGACAATCGCTGCAGAAGAAATCGCTGACTCATTCGGCAAAGGAGACCACGGAAGCACTTTTGGAGGAAATCCGCTTGCATGCACAGCAGCCTTGGCTACAATAGCGTATATGGAAAAAAACGGGCTGGTGGAAAAAGCAAACAACAAAGGAGCGATCATCCTAAAAAATCTTGCAGAACTAAAATCCAAGAGTGATTTGATCTCCCAGTTTAGGGGAAAAGGTCTTATGGCTGGAATGGACATCATTGTTGATGCCGAAAATGTTGCTGAAAAATGCATCAAGAAAGGACTTTTGATAAACAAATGCACTGAGAAAACGCTGAGAATGCTTCCATCACTCACAATAACAGAGGCGGAAATTCTTGAAGGAATGGATATCCTGCATGGAGTGCTAAAATGATTAAAGCTGCAATAATAGGCGCGTCAGGCTATACAGGATTTGAACTTATAAAAATACTGAGCAGACACAATAAAGTAGAGATAGTGGCTGCCAACTCAGAAAGCAAATACGGGAAAAAAGTCAGTGATATATATCCCGAATATGACTGTGATATTTCATTCACAAACTACGGCATGGATAAAATAAATAAAATCGCTGACATAGTGTTCCTCGCAGTACGGGAGGGAATGGCAAAGAAAATTGTTCCGAAAGTAACGGCGCGTATAATTGACTTAAGCCCAGATTACCGCTTGGGCAGCGAAGCTGTTTATGGACTTCCTGAACTCAACCGTGAGAAAATAAGCAGGACCAGATTTGTAGCAAATCCGGGCTGTTACGCGACAGCCGCAATACTTTCTGCTCTGCCGATGCTGGGCAACAATAACCTCAAAAACATCATATTTGACTGCAAGTCAGGATATAGCGGAGCAGGAAAAACGCCGAGCCAAAGAAATTCACCTGAAAACCTGAAGGAAAATGTCATGCCCTATCAGCTCACAAATCACGAGCACATAAAAGAGATTGAAAAAGCGTTAGGGAAAAAAGTTTCATTCACACCCCATGTGCTTCCATTATTCAGGGGAATACTCTGCACTTCGCACTTCATAATGAACGAGGCTGTTGATGCCGGGGATGTTAAGACGGAATTCATAAAGCATTATGAGAAGGAACAATTCGTCAAGGTTGTTGACAGGCTACCCACCCTCCATGATGCCCGAAACACCAATTATTGCATCATAGGGGGCTTTGAAGCAGACCACAACAACAGGATAGTGATAATATCGGCACTTGATAACCTGTTAAAAGGAGCAAGTGGACAGGCCGTCCAGAACATGAATATTATGTTCGGAATAAAAGAAAGCGAGGGACTACTATGATGCCCAAGGGATTCCTGGCTGCCGGAGTCGGCTGCGGAATAAAGAAAAACCGGAAAAAAGATTTTGCAATAATCTATTCAGAAAATCCATGTAAAACATCAGTGCTATTTACTACAAACAAAATAAAAGCAGCCCCGGTAAAAATTTCAATCAGAGCCATGAGGGAAAAAAAGAAAAAAGCAATCATAGTAAACAGCGGGGTTGCAAACGCCTGCACAGGAAAACAAGGACTGAAAGATGCCCTGGCTATTCAAGCTCATGCTGCAAAAGAGCTTAAAACAGGCCTGAATGAAATTTTGGTCATGTCAACAGGAATAATAGGTAAAAGGCTTCCTGTCCAGCTGATAAAAAGGGGAGTTAAAAAAGCCGTTTTTGAGCTAGGCAGTGCAGGGCTTCGAAATGCTGCAGAAGCGATAATGACCACCGACACCAGGAAAAAGATTGTCTTAAAAAAGATTTGGATTTCAAAAAAGAAAGTCACCATAGCAGGCATTGCAAAGGGAAGCGGCATGATTGCGCCCAATATGGCAACAATGCTGGCAATCGTCATTACCGATGCGGCGATAAGCCAGGCATTGCTTGAGAAATTATGGAAAAGCTGCTGCGATGCGACTTTTAACTCAATTACCGTTGATGGGGATATGAGCACAAATGACTGTGCTGCCATAATGTCCAGTGGAGAGGCAGGAAATAAGGAGCTAAAGGCAATGAGAGAAGCAAAAAACTTCTCTTTGGCACTGGGAAATGTTTGCCTGGCACTTGCAAAAAAAATCGTAGCAGACGGGGAAGGCTCTACAAAGCTGATAACAGTAAAGGTTGCAGGGGCAAAAAGTGGCATTGCAGCCAAGAAGATTTCAATGAGGATAGCAAACTCAAATCTGGTCAAGACAGCCATTTACGGCAATGATGCCAATTGGGGGCGTATAATTGCGGCCATAGGAGCAAGCGGATCAGGTGCCAATGAAAAAGGAATTTCCATATTCCTGGGAAAAATATGTGTTTTCAAAAATGGCAACCCCCTTAAATTCAATGAAAACAATGCTGAGAATTATCTAAAACACAAATCCATAGAAATAAAAGCGGTTATGGGACAGGGAAACGGAGAGCACACGGCATATACCTGCGACCTCACAGAAAAGTACATTGGCATAAATGCAAGCTACAGGAGCTAAAGCAAAGAAGGGAGAATAGGTTTTGTCTTATTTAGGACATTTATGTCTAATTAGTCTGGTTTTGGTCAATAACCTTATAAGAAAGCTAACTTTACTACCTTCCATGGAAAATCCTGAAGTGACTTTTGGAAAAGCGAAGCTATCCAATGCAGGGGAGATAAATTTCCTTATAAACAGCTTTACAGGCAAGGGAGTTTCCCCAAAGCCTTTCAGCGAAGTGTATAGCAGCATAAGGGAATACTTCATAGCCAAGATAGGGAGAGAAATTGTGGGATGCATAGCCCTGCATATAGTTCTGGATGGCTATGCTGAACTCAGGAGTCTGGCGGTGAAAGAGAAGCATCAGGGTAAAGGCATAGGGACAAGGCTGGTAGAGATGGCAATGCAGGAAGCAAAGGAAATGGGAGTACAGAAACTTATAGCATTCACTGAAAAGCCAGGGTTTTTCAAGAAGTTGAAGCTTGAGGTTGTTGACAGGGAAAGCATACCCGAAAACGTAATGATGCTTGCACATGACATTAAATGCTCGCGCTATCCAAACTGTAAAACTGAACTAATATCTTGCAGTATTGAAAACAATTGAACAGGAAAAATGAATCATCTGCTTGCAATCAAGGATTTGGATAATAAAGAGGTAAATGAAATCATTTCATTAGCTGAAAAGCTCAAAAAGAGTCCTGAGAATTATTCTGGAGCCTTGAAAGGCAAAAGCCTTGTGATGATTTTCCAGAAAACCTCAACAAGGACAAGGATTTCATTTGAAATTGGGATGACACAACTTGGAGGTCATGCCGCATTCCTTGACTGGAAGGACAGCAACTTTGCAGTTGGCAATATTTTTGATGAGGTAAAATGCATAGGAGGATATGCAGATATAATAATGGTTCGTGTCTATTCACATAGCGATGTAGAAAAGATGGCCAAGGTTGCAGGTGTTCCTGTTATAAACGGGCTTTCTGACTTTGAGCACCCATGCCAGGCATTGGCTGATGTAATGACTATCAAGGAAAAGAAAGGCCTCAAATCAAAGCTGGCATTTATCGGAGATGGCAACAATGTCTGCAATTCGCTTATCGCTGCCTGCACAAAAACAGGCATAAGGATTGCTGTTGCAACGCCAAAGGGCTATGAGCCAAATATGGGAATAATGGAATCTGCAAAAAAAACAGGCCTTCTGAGTTTCACAAACAATCCAAAGGAAGCTGTTGAAGGGGCAGATATTGTTTATACAGACACCTGGGTTTCTCTTGGCCAGGAAAAGGAAGCTGAGAAAAGGCACAATGTTTTTTCTCCTTATCAGCTGAACAGGGGGCTTGTTCCGGAGAATGCCTTGATAATGCATTGTCTCCCCGCCCATAGGGGCTTCGAGATAACTGATGAAGTGATAGACAGCCAGAACTCGATTGTTTTTGAGCAGGCTGAGAACAGGCTTCATGTGCAGAAGGCTATAATGCTGAAATTGCTGGAGGAAAAATGAAGAAATTTATCAAGAGCTGTTAACAGAACAGAAAAAAGCCAGGGAAACCCATAATAATCCCCTCATATCAGAACACCCGAAAATAAATTCGTGGAGAAAAGCCTATTCTGCTTTTGGAGCGAAGCCGAAAGAGCACAGGTCTTCTGTTGAAAACCTTTACAGATTCGTGCTTCAGGGAATTAATTTAAGGCAGATTAACAATGTTGTGGATATCTACATACTATTTCACTAAAACTAGACAAATAAGTAGATGTCCTATTTAAGACAACTATGTCTTATTTGTCCTGTTTTGGTCAATAGGCTTATAAATCAATTGATGATTCCCGAAAACATGGCAACGATAGAAGACCTTGCATTAGTCGGTGGAGGAACGGATTTTTCAGCTGCATGCATTGTAAGGCAGGCTATCTTAGCTGATGCTCCTCAAATCAAGGCTTGGGCAGACAAGTACAAGTTTTCAATAGCTTCAAACGGCTTTTTGGAGGCAAAAGGAATGCTACTTCCAATAACTGAGCAAAGGGTGATCGAGGTTACTTTACAGAACGGCTTTTATGTAGCTGCTAATCCCAGGATAATAGGATGCAATTCATTGGTTGAATATGCAGATATTGCGGAAATGAGGACTCTTGCTGTTGATGGGCAATACCAGAAAAGAGGCATTGGCGGATTGCTTGTCAGGGCAGTTGCAGAAGAGGCCTTGGCAAGGGGGCACTCCCAGATGCTTACCTTGACGAAAAGAGAAAATGTTCCTATTTTTGAAAGATGGGGCTTTGTTACAGCACAAAATTTCCCTGCTTCAAAATACCAGCAGGATTGCGCTGACTGTAGGCTCATGGAATACGGACTGTGTGATGAGATACCCATGATAATGACGCTCAAATAAGTGGAGGAAAAATGAAAAAAGAATATTCCAAAGTTGCAAGCTATGAAGCTGAAAAAGGACAGGTCAAGAAAGTAGTTTTGCTTTATTCAGGCGGATTGGACACTTCTGTAATGCTTAAGTGGATTCAGGAGGAATATAATGCAGAGGTAATTGCGCTCACAGTTGATCTTGGGCAGCATAGTGACGATTTGGAGGAAATCCGGAAAAAGGCATTAAAGCTTGGTGCAAAAAAGGCTTTTGTAGTCGATGCCAAGGACGAGTTTGCTAATAATTATGTTGCAAAGGGCATAAAAGCCAATGCCTCATATCAGGGCGCTTATCATCTTGCAACTGCAATGGGCAGGCCATTGCTTGCAAAGATTGCTGTTGAAATAGCTGAAAAGGAAGGCGCAGATGCGATTGCACACGGATGCACAGGAAAAGGAAATGACCAGGTGAGGATTGAAGCAACTGCCATAACCATCAGTCCAAAGATAAAAGTCATCGCTCCAGTCCGTGAATGGAGCATGGGAAGGGATGAGGAGATTGAATATGCCAAGAAAAATAACATTCCCGTAAAAGCAACCAAGGACAAGCCTTACAGCTATGATGACAATATGTGGGGCTCAAGTGCAGAATCAGGTGAAATTGAGGATCCCAGTCTTATCCCTCCTGCTGAAAAAATACTCGCTGTATGCAACACCCCTGAGAATGCTCCAGACAAGCCCGAATTAATAAAGATTGATTTTGAGAAAGGACTTCCTGTTGCTGTTGAAGGGAAAATAATGAAGCTTTCTGATATTATCCTGTTATTGGCAAAGATAGGAGCAAAGCACGGCATTGGGATAAGCTATCATATTGAAGACAGGGTTGTTGGTCTTAAGAACCGTGACATTTACGAAATGCCGGCAGCAGCCATCATATTGGAGGCGCACAAGGTAATTGAGAAATATGTCTGCACAAGGCAGGAGAACGAGTTCAAGAGCATTGTGGACACTAAATGGGCATATCTTTGCTATGGGGGATTCTGGCTTGAGCCGTTGATAGATGAACTAAACATTTTCTGCAATAAGCTGAATGAAAAGGTTAATGGCTCAGTCACTGTAAAGCTTTACAAGGGCAAGGCAGAAGCTGTTGCTATTTACTCTGAAAATGCGCTTTATGACAAGAACCTTGTTACATTCATGAAAGACTACTCTTTCAACCAGAATGCGAGTGCAGGATTCATTGAGCTGTGGAGCTTCCAGATGAAGCTCGCCAATCAGGTAAAAACTAAATCTGATAAAATTAAGAAGTATTATTAATACAACCATAAAAATGAGGCAAGATGAAGCTCTGGCAAAAGAAAGATTTCAACATTGACAAGGCAATAGAGAAGTTCACAGTTGGCAACGAGAACATAATAGACCAGAAGCTGGTCAAATATGACTGCATTGCAAGCATTGCCCATGCCAAAGCACTGCACAAGGCAGGCATACTGAATAAAACTGAATTGTCACAGCTGATTGCGGGGCTTGAGGAGATAATGCTCCTGGACAGCAAAGGCGAGTTTAAAATCACTGTAGAGCAGGAGGACTGCCATACTGCTATTGAAAACCATCTTACAAAAAAGCTAGGGAAGCTAGGCAAGAAAATCCACACAGGCCGCTCAAGGAACGACCAGATAATTGTTGCTTTGAGGCTTTACGAAAGGCACGAGCTTGAGGAAATTATTTCTGCTGTCAGCAGATTGATTGAAGAGCTAAACAAGTTCAGCAGCAAGAACAGCAAAATTCCAATTCCAGGATACACCCACCTCCGCAAGGCGATGCCCTATGCTGTTGGAAAATGGGCAGAGGCTTTTTCAGAATCATTCCGGGATGACCTTGCTCTGATAAATTCATCAAAGAAGCTGATAAACCAGAATCCATTGGGCAGCGCTGCGGGATATGGCGTGCCGGTCCTAAACATTGACAGGAACCTGACCCAAAAGCTTCTCGGCTTTGACAAGGTCCAGAACAACACGCTTTACGTCCAGAACAGCCGCGGTAAGTTTGAGCTCATGGTATTAAATTCCCTGAACAATCTTATGCTTGACATAAACAAGCTGTCAACAGACTTATGGCTTTTCACGTCATCTGAATTCGGCTACTTTGAGCTTCCGAAGGAATTCTCAATGGGCAGCTCCATAATGCCCCATAAGGCAAACCCTGACGTGCTTGAAATTGCGCGGGCTAAGGCAGGCATGATGAAGAGCTATTGCGATGCTGTAAACAACATTATCCTTAATCTCCCTTCAGGCTATAATGGAGACTTTAAGCTCACGAAAGAGCCTTTGTTCAATGGCATAGAGATGGCAGGGTCATCAGCAGATATAATGGCACAGATAATCAATGGCTTGAAAGTAAATGAGAAAAGATGCAGGGAAGCTATGACTTCTGAGCTTTATACCGCTGAGGAGGCTGCAAAGCTGGTAAAGCAGGGAATGCCGTTCAGGGAGGCGTACCAGGAAGTAGCATCAGGCATCAATAAAAAAAAGCAGGATTGACTATCTTCCTTTCTTTTTCCTTTTGGCAATTCTCCGAAGGAGCAGCAGGCTTATGATGCTGACTATGCATCCTGCTGCAACAATCCATGCAGCAGGCGGGACTTCAAATGAGCTGCCAGCCCTGGATTCGCCGATCTCAACAGACAAGGGCAGGGATTCTTCAGACACAACACTCCTGTTGACAATTCCCCTGACTATTAAGCTGCCTGTATAAGTCCTCTTCGGGATATCCCGTGAGTTGACAATCAGGCCAACAGGCAGCCCCCTGAGAGCATTGGCGTTTGCCTGCTTTGAATTCAGCCTCAAGAAGCCTGAAGAGCCCGTACTGTAATTTATTGACACAATATCAGTTACAGGCCCCTTGAGCACCATCTCAACCTCATCAATGCTGCACTGGCCTGAGCTTGAGAACCTTCCAATAAAGTAATTTTCCCTTACCATTGAAATATTTGAAGGGAGGTCAATAACCATGCTGTAATCGCAGCCAGCTCCCTTTCCAGCCAATCCTGAGGCATTGGCTCTTGCAGTGGTGTTGCCTGAAATGGCCAGGATTCTTTGAGAGTCAGGAATGAGCTTTTCAGTTTCTCCCTTCCTGCTTCCTATGCTTTGGTTGGTTTCATTAGCCACAGGCCCTGAACCTGAAGAGCCAGGGCATTCTTGGATAGATTGGCATCCATCAGCGCCCCCTCCATCTGAGCCGCTGCTGCCATCACCATTTGGAGCGCTTGCGATAGGCGCATTTGCAGGGTCACCAAAAACCCCAAAGAGGCTTGCGTGGGCTACAACTGCCTCTACATAATGGCCTGTCAAGTTGACAGATGATTCCTGCCTTTCCCAAACTGAAGAGGACTCATTGTAATAGTATATTGCCAGGCTGCTGGCATCAATATTCCAGACAGACAGCTCATCATCAGAGTAGTTTATCCTTATTGTTACCGCCAATATGCTGGGCCTTATTGACTCGTCAGGAATTATCTCAACATACTTATGGAGCTGCTTTTTGGAGGCAGGCGTTTCGTTCTTCGTGCTTTCATTATAGGTCGCTACAAAAACAGTGCCATTCACGCTTTTGCTGAAATTTATTGACGTGCTCACCTTTCTTTCAGCGTCGTTTGAAATTAAATTCTTCCCTTCAACAGCGCTCTTCATGAGAGAACTTAATGAGCCTGAAACTGCAAAGGCATCAATATCAAACAATGCAGAGTTGTTGTAATAGTCTGATGCATTAACTCTCATAGTGTAAATGCCCTTATTGAGGGAACTGGTCGGGATTATGAACCTGAATGTGCTGTTGCCAGCCATTCCCTGGACAGAAAGGGCTTTCATGCGCCCAGAGCCATAGGCTTCCAAAAATGCAGAGCTAACCTTGGGCATGTCCGAAATTTTGACAACCACTGTTATGTTTTTCCCGGATTCAGCGCTTCTTGGGGCGATGTCAAACCCTGCAACCATGAAAGATGCAGCTTCATTAAAGCACTGCGAGTCAAACTCAGAATAGTTACCCTGATAGGAATCTGCCAAAAGCCCTGTAAGCTGATAGCACGACTTTACATCCACCGCACCAGTGCATGCCCTCCTTCCAGCAATGCTGCATGAAGAATAGCTGCTGCATGCCCATGATGGCGTGCAGTAGTCGCATCCTAAAGTCACATTGCCAGGCACATTATCAGATGCAATCCCTGTAAATGAATAACATCCATTGCTGTCGTTCGCATACATGACCAGAGTATCGTCAGCCCGGCATGATGTGTTGAAGAAAGCTATATGCGGGGTGCAATAATCGCAGGCATAACTCTTGTTTGCCGGGGGGTTATTGTCTGAAGCCAGCCCTGTAAATGGAAAGCAGCTGTTTGTGTCGCTGAAATATGAAAAAAGCGTATCATTGACAAGGCAGCTCCTGTTCAGCTCAGCCCATGATGGCGTGCAGTAGTCGCACTGCACATAAGTACTGTTGTCAGAAGGCAGGCCATCGGAAGTCCTGCAATTATTAGCATCACTGTACGTCTTCAATCTTGAGTCATTCACAAGGCAGGTGCCATAAACAGCCCTCCAATCCTCGCTGCACAACAGCCTGGAGTATGATATGCTCATGGAGCTTAACACAGGCGTTGACGTCCCATCGCTGGAGAGTGCTGCCTTAAGCCTGATTTTCCCTGACGAAGCAGGCAGTGACATGTTGGAGCCATTGCTTATTGAAACCCAGGACACGCCTGAGTCAGTTGAGTAGCTGTAAGCCAATGTTTGCTGGTTCATGGTTCCATAGGCATTGAAGACATTCCACATTGAAACCCCTGATGGCGAAAAGTCAGCTGTCTCAATCTCTCCACTGCCAGTGTACGAACTGCCTGGAACAGAATAATTGTAGCTGTCTGTGTAGTTTGAATAGATATAATCAAACTTGACACTTGAATCAGTGTCAATCAAGAACGAGCTTGAGCCTGAAGGAAGGCTGGAAAGCCTTATTGAAACCCAGCCAGTTGACTTGCTGAATGAGGCCTCGCCGTATCCAGGGGAGGCGCAGCTTCCAGACAGGCAAATCCGAATCTTGCCTGCCTTTGAGGGGTCAATATAGAACGACAGATTGTCTCCATTATTGAGCAGGCTGCCAAAAGAGACATTAAGCAGGTCATCTTTCCCATTGTTGACATATAAATCATCAAGAGCCGTTACCTTGCCAGTTACCAGCTCGCTTTCATTGTCATCATCAATCTTGTAGGCAGCTGTGACTGAAGTCCTGTTTGTAGTTACGCCTGTTGCAGGGGTCATAATCGTGACAGACTGCAGCCTCACCCCGCTGCTGAAATTTATCAATAAGGCATCAAATGAGTAATCTGCTGGCTGGCTGAAATCCCACGTCTTCAGGTTTTCCTCATAGACACCATACCCTGTGAATGAAACCTTTATGAAAAAAAACATCAGAAAGCCAATTATTGAGACACAAACAATGAAAAACAAATTGTGAAGCCTGCTGCCGACCATCAGCGTTAACTGGGTGCTCATGTTTATAAAATTATAGGCAGATTTTTCAAACACCACAAAAAATAAATAAACTTTATAAACTAAGCTTGATACTCTTGTTTTTTTAATGGGCTTCCAAAACAGGGATATAATATCAATAAGGGACTTCTCCAAGCAGGAACTATTGCACATAATTGATGTTGCAGCCAAAATACAGGCTGACAGAAGCAAATACTCAGGGCTTCTGAAAGGCAGGATAATGGCATCACTATTCTTTGAGCCATCAACCAGGACAAGACTGAGCTTTGAGGCTGCAATGCACAGGCTTGGAGGCTCTGTGATAGGATTTTCAGAGCCTGACAATACATCCATTTCAAAGGGGGAGACAACACACGACACAATAAGGATTGTTGATGGATACTGTGATGTTATTGTGATGAGGCATCCTGAAGCAGGCTCTGTCAGTAAAGCTGCCGAAGCAGCATCAAACCCCATAATAAACGCAGGTGACGGCACAAACGAGCACCCTACCCAGACATTTGTTGACCTGTTCACGATAATGCAGACAAAAGGCACCCTGCAGGGGCTCAACATAGGATTCCTGGGAGACCTGAAATTCGGAAGAACAGTCCACAGCCTCACGCACGCACTCTCCCATTTCAGCCCGAAGTTCTACTTCATATCACCCCCATCCCTCAAATTGCCTGAGAAATACATCAAGGAGATGGAATCCTCTGGAATAAGCTATGTTGAGGAGGAAGAGCTGACGAAGGTAAGCAGGGAACTGGACATACTTTATGTAACCAGAATCCAAAAGGAAAGATTCCTCAACTCAGAGGACTATGCAAAGGTAAAGGGATTCTACAAGCTTGATACATCATTCCTGAGGCATGCAAAGCCTGAAATGAAAATACTACACCCGCTTCCAAGAGTGGATGAGATAAACCCCGGGCTGGACGAGGCAAGGCAAAGCATATACTTCCAGCAGGCTCACAACGGCATACCAGTAAGAATGGCGCTTCTAGGGCTGATTATCGGCGGGCTGTAGCTGCTGCTGGGGAATGCCTTCCATACTTTCCAATGGATAAAAAAGGACGCTTGCGCCAGCATAATAAAAAAGGTTGGTGCTGCTTGCTGCAAGGGGTTTTAGGGTAGCTGCCTCAAGAAAGACACCACGATCAGGAAATAGCCTGAAGGTGTAATTCTCGCCTATCCCTATTATCCTCCTTCCATTAATAAACTCGGGATTGCCTATCTGGAGGATAGCAACTCCCATCCTTCCATGCCCCAAGCCTGATATTGCAAAATAATTCTCATTGAGGCCATTGCCTGCCCATAATAGCTTTGCTATCCCAAACTCGCTTCTTCTTTCAAGGACTGATGGCCCGTGTAAGACCAGCAAGCCGTCGTTCATGCGGCTGCCACTATATAACCCCCAGGCAATGCGGCTTATTCCCCTGATTCCCCCAGGAGACATATCAAGCTCTAATGGAGATTCAGCATCATACCCCATACTCGCTATTGCTTCCAGGTCAATCCCCATTTTAGGCAGGATAATGAGCACTGATTTATAAAAATTAACATACTCACCTATAAATTTATAAACATGGACTTATTTTCTCTTTTTTTTGATGACTGGCTATATTGAGCTTGAAGACAAAACTCGTTTTAATGGCGTTTCTTTCGGTGCAGGCACATCTGTTTCTGGCGAGGTCGTGTTCAACACAGGAATGGTTGGCTATCCTGAAAGCCTGACCGACCCCAGCTATAAGGGGCAGATTCTTGTTCTAACTTACCCGCTTATTGGGAATTACGGGGTTCCTGCTGACGAGAGGGATTCTTTTGGGCTATCAAGGCATTTTGAGTCAGATAAAATCCAGGCAAGCGGCCTTATAATTGCTGATTACTCCCCTGATTACAGCCACTGGAAAGCTGCCAAAAGCCTTTCAGAGTGGCTGAAGGAGCACAATATACCTGCCATTCATGGCGTTGACACCAGAGCCTTGACAAAGAAGCTAAGGGAAAAGGGGGTAATGCTCGGAAAATTAACCGTAAGCAACAAAGACGCTCCTATTGACGACCCAAACAAGCGCAATCTTGTTGCTGAAGTTTCTGTCAAAAAGAAAATTGTCTACAACGAAAAAGGCAGCAGGAAGATACTGCTGGTTGATTGCGGAGTGAAAAACAGCATAATCAGGAACCTCGCTGAAAGAAACTGCACAGTAATAAGGGTTCCATGGGATTATGACTTCACGAGGGAAACTTTTGATGGCATGGTAATAAGCAACGGCCCTGGGGACCCGAAGATGTGCAGGGAAACGATAAGGAATGTTGCCTCAGCGATGAAGCTGGAAATGCCAATATTCGGGATATGCCTGGGCAACCAGATTCTGGCCTTGGCAGCAGGCGGAGATACGTACAAGCTGAAATATGGCCACAGGGGCCAGAACCAGCCATGCAGCAATATCCAGACAAAAAGATGCTATATAACTTCCCAGAATCACGGGTTTGCAGTCAACATGAAGAAAATGCCATCAGGATGGGAGGAATCATTCATTAATGCCAATGACGGCACTAACGAGGGGCTAAGGCACAGGAACAAGCCTTTCTTCAGCGTCCAATTTCACCCGGAGGCAACTCCAGGCCCTGTTGACGCTGGATTTTTGTTTGATGAGTTTTTGGGGATGATGAAATGAGAATATCGCAGCTGTACAAAAAGCATGCTTTCATGCTAAAGCCCATGGTATCAGAAATAAAAAATCGCATAAAAAAAGGCGATACAGTAGTTGACATGGGTTGCGGGACCGGAATTTACCTGAACCTGCTGCACAAGCAGGTTGGAAAGAAAGGAAAAATAATAGCTATTGACAAAAGCACCGATATGGTTGCATATTGCAGAATGAAATTCCGCAAGCAAAACATCACTATCCGAAAGCTGCCTGCTGAGAAGATTTCTATGATAAAAGAGCCTGTTGATGTTGTATTTGCAAGCCTTGTGCTGCAGTTTACAAGAATAAATAAGGCCATCTCATCAATTAGCAAGATTCTGAAGCCAAAAGGCCTTTTGATTTTTGCCGTACCTTTGTACAGGACTGGAATAACAATTGGCATAGACAAGGCAAGCAATGAGTTCAAAAAGGAACTTGAAAGAAATATTAAGGTTGAGTTGGAAAAAAGGGATATTGGTAAGAAGGCTTATCTGGATTACCCTAATTCCAGGAATAAGGCATTTAAGGAAGCCCTGCGAAAGGGCAAATTCAGGGTTTTGCGCTGGAGCATTCTTCCCCTGGGAAAAAATAATCTGAAATTCCTCATGGACTATTATAAAATACCCTGGAGAAGTGAAAAGATATTGGAAATCCCATTCAAAAAAAGATACAGCATATTGGCTGCTGCTCTGAAAAGGACTTTTGAAATGCATCCTAAATTCATTGTTAAAAGACACTACCTGATAGCAGCAGTTAGAAAAAAATGACTCCTGAAGAAATGATTGATATAGTGAATGATGAAGACGCAATAGTTGGCAAGGCAACAAGAAAAGATGTTGATGAAAAAGCATTGATACACAGGACAGTATATGTGATAATTGTGGATTATTTTGGCAGGTTCATTGTCCAGAAAAGACCTGACTCAAAGGATATATTCCCTGGCTGCTGGGATTTGGGCATGTCTGAAACTGTATTGAGAAGTGAGCCTTATGAAGCTGCTGCGTTACGGGGCTTGAAAGAGGAGCTTGGCATAGATGGTTATACAGTAAATGAGCTGAGACACCTGTTTGATGTCAAATACAGGTCTGATTCATACAATACGAACACAAGGGTATTCAAGCTGGTCTATAATGGAAAAATAGAGCTACATACGGGTGAAGTGGATGAAGTAAGGCACGCAAGCACTTCTGAAGTAACAGAACTTATTTCAAATGGCGTTTTTGCCTTGGACGGAGCCATGATATTCAACAAATATACTGAGAAGAGTGAATAAAATGGGAGAAATTATCGATTTGATAAATGAAGCTGGTGAGGTCATCGGGCAGGCTACAAGAGCAGAGGTAAGGAAAGGAGCGCTTCTTAACAGGGTTGCAAGGGTTATTGTTCTCAATTCTGAAGGAAAGCTCCTTGCCCAGAAAAGGTCAATGAAGAAGGATGTTTACCCTGGAATGTGGGATATCGGAATAGCGGGCACTCTGGAAACAGGGGAGTCTTACGAAGAGACAGCAATCAGGGAGCTAAAGGAAGAGCTGGGGATTGAAGCAAAAGAGCTTGAATGCATTTTCAATGCAAAGCTCCGTTCACAAAAAGCCAATGCCAACTATCAGGTTTACAGGATAGTTTACGATGGCCATATAAGAAAGCAGGATGAAGAAATAGACGAAATCAGGTTTTTGGCTGAAGGAGAGATGAAAGAATATCTTGACAGGGGGAAATTAAGTCCCGGGGCAGAAGTCACATTCAAAGGATATCTTGAACTTAAGAAGATAAAAGTGACAGGCCACAGGGGAGCCGGAATCTTGGAGCCTGAGAACACAATTAGGGCAATCAGGAAGGGCATTGAGCTTGGCGTAGATATGGTGGAGATAGACGTGAGGATTACAAAGGATGGCAAGGCTGCGGTCATTCATGACGTTACACTGGACAGAACTACCAACGGCAGGGGAAAGGTGTCAGACTTTACGTTGGCTGAGCTTAGGAAGCTGGATGCAGGAAAAGGCGAAAAGATACCCACTCTTGATGAAGTGATATCTGTGATAAAAGGCAAAGTTATCCTTCATGTTGAGCTGAAGGATGATTCTCTTGAGGAGCAGGTTGTTGATGCTGTGAAACGAGGAAAGGCAGAGAAAACTGTTGTCGTAATTTCGTTTAACCATGAAAGGCTAAGAAAGGCCAGGAGCATAAGCAATCTTGAAACAGGCCTCATATGCGTTAAAACAGAGAATAATATTGAGCTGGCAAAGGATGCCGGGGCAAGCATCCTTCTTCACAATTTTAAATTCATAAACAGGAAGATAATGAGCGACTGCAGGAAAAACGGGCTTAAAGTTGGAGTCTGGAATCCTGATACAGAGGAGGATATCAATTCAATGATCGGGCTTGGGCCAGACATCATATCCAGCAATCGCCCTGACTTGCTTACCAATCTCCTTAAATTCAGGGATTCGCATGAGGAATTTATTGACATTGTTGACGAGTCAGATGCAGTGATACGAAGTGTTCCGTGGAAGGAAATAATGGAAAACAGCCTCCTTCACCGCACTTCAAACACAATGGTGTTCAATTCAAAAGCAGAGCTTTTTGTCCACATGAGAGCCACCCACCTAAAGCTTTATCCCGGATTGTGGGATGTCAAATTCGGCGGTTCAGTAAGGTCTGGCGAGAGTTACGAGGAGGCTGCAAAGAGGGAGCTCTTTGAGGAGGCGGGAATTACTGGAGCAAAGCTTTCCCTTATGTTCAAGCTGAGGTCAAACAGAAAAGAGAACAATGTACACAGGTCTGTCTTCAAGTGCGTTTACAACGGCCCAATCACCCTTGACAGTTCTGAAGTCGCTGAGGGAAGGTTTATGGGCATCGGTGAAGTAAGAGAATTTCTTGCTGAAGGAAAGCTTTCTCCCTCTGCTGTTGATGTATTCCGCGAGTATTTGAGGCACAATGGAAAAAACTGAAATAAAAAAAATATTGATATTGGGATCTGGAGCCCTTTCCATTGGTCAAGGAGGAGAATTTGACTATAGTGGAGCACAAGCCGAGAAAAGTTTGCGCGAGGAGGGCATAGAAGTAGTGCTTGTAAATGCGAACATTGCCACAGTCCAATCCGACGAGAAAATGGCAGATAAGGTATATTTTCTTCCAATCACTCCAGAATTTGTAGAAAAAATAATCAAGAAGGAAAGGCCAGAAGGCATTTTATTGGGCTTCGGAGGCCAGACTGCATTAAACTGCGGCGTTGCCTTGCATGATTCTGGCGTTCTTGGGAAATACGGAGTGAAGGTCCTCGGCACGCCTGTTGAAGCAATAAAGGCAACTGAAGACCGTGAATTGTTTGTGAAAAAATTAAGTGAAATAGGCCTGAAAACGCCCAAAAGCCATGCAGTCAACAAAATAGCTGATGCAATCACTGCAGCAAACAAGCTTGGCTATCCTGTGATGATAAGGGCAGCTTATGCCCTCGGCGGGTTGGGCAGCGGCCTCTGCAGGAATGATTCCGACATTATTGAGACTGCAGCGCAGGCTTTTTCAAATTCCCCCCAGATTTTGGTTGAAGAGTATCTTGAGCACTGGAAGGAAATTGAATATGAAGTTGTTCGGGATGCATATGACAATTGCATCACTGTCTGCAACATGGAAAATCTTGACCCAATGGGCATCCATACAGGCGATAGCATCGTGGTTGCGCCTTCACAGACATTGGACAACAAAGAATACCACAATCTGCGCGAGATTTCCATTAAGCTGATTAGGCACCTGGGCATTGTTGGGGAATGCAATATCCAGTATGCGTTGGGCAAGGAGTCTGACGATTACAGGATTATAGAAGTGAATGCCCGGCTTTCAAGGAGTTCTGCCCTTGCTTCAAAGGCAACTGGCTACCCTCTTGCTTTTGTCGCTGCAAAACTGGCGCTGGGATATTCGCTGGCTGAAATAAAAAATTCAATCACTCAGAAGACTGTAGCATGCTTTGAGCCGGCACTTGACTATGTTGTCGTAAAAATCCCCAGATGGGACCTGAAGAAGTTCAGGCATGTTTCAAGAAATATAGGCAGCTCTATGAAAAGCGTTGGAGAAGTCATGGCGATTGGAAGGACTTTTGAGGAGGCAATCCAGAAAGCTGTAAGGATGCTTGACATCCGTGCGCACGGGCTGGTTGGGAATGATTTTTCATATGATGTGGATAAGGAGCTTGAGTCTCCAACTGATGAGCGTTTGTTCGCTGTTGTCCAGGCCTTAATGGAAGGCTATTCAATAGAGCTAATCCATAAAAAAACCGGAATTGGCAAATGGTTCCTTCATAAAATCGCGAATGTAATAGAGACTGAAAAACAGCTGATTTCATACGGGCCTGCTCCAGAAATTCTGGAAAGAGCCAAAAAGCAGGGTTTCAGCGACAAACAGATTTCAGTAATCACAGGCGTTCCTTTTTCAGAAATAAGGCAGATAAGAAAAGAAAACAATATTGTCCCGTTTGTAAAGCAGATAGACACTCTCGCTGCTGAATATCCTGCTGTAACAAACTACCTGTACTTCACTTATAACGCAACTGAGCATGACATTGATTTCATAAGCAAAAAAAAGAAAGTGATTGTCATCGGCTCTGGTGTTTACAGGATAGGCAGCTCGGTTGAGTTTGACTGGTGCTGTGTGAATTCAGTCAGGGCATTGAGAAATATCGGATATGAAACCATTATGATTAACTATAATCCGGAGACTGTCAGCACTGATTATGATGTCTGCGACAAGCTTTATTTTGACGAAATAAGCGCTGAAACTGTGATGGACATTTATGGGCTGGAGCAGCCAGAAGGCGTGATTATCTCAATGGGCGGCCAGATTCCAAACAACATTGCAATGAAGCTTTCTTCTGCCGGAGTGAAAATTCTCGGCACAAGCGCTGAAAGCATTGACAGGGCTGAAGACAGGCAGAAATTCTCAAAGATGCTTGACAAGCTGAACATTGACCAGCCAAAATGGAAAGAGCTTACAAACATAAATGATGCGACAGAGTTTGCAAAAAATGCAGGATACCCCGTGCTTGTCCGCCCCTCTTACGTGCTGAGCGGCGCTGCAATGAACATCGCCTTCAACGACAATGACCTTGAGCTTTACCTTACAAAGGCTTCCAAAGTCAGCAGCGAGTATCCTGTTGTGATAAGCAAGTTCATAATCAATGCAAAGGAAATTGAGCTTGATGCAGTCGCTGACAACGGGAAGATAACCCTGTTTGCAGTCACAGAGCACATTGAGAACGCAGGCACACATTCCGGAGACGCTACAATGGTTTTCCCTGCCAAGAAAATATACACTGAAACCTCAAGGCAGATTGAGGATATTGCAAGAAGAATCGCTTCAGAATTGAAAATCACAGGGCCTTTTAACATACAGTTCCTTGCAAGAGACAATGAAATAAAGGTCATAGAATGCAACTTGCGCGCTTCAAGGAGCTTTCCTTTTGTTTCCAAGATTTCCGGGAAGAATTTTGCCGAGATTTCTACAAACGTGATTGCTGGAAAATCACATGAAGACCACGGAGATGCATCTGCAGGAGTTTCTTTTGCAGGAGTCAAATCCCCCCAGTTTTCCTTTGCAAGGCTTAAAGGCGCCGACCCCATTGCAAGCGTTGAGATGGCTTCTACCGGCGAAGTAGCCTGCCTTGGAAAGAACGTTTATGATGCATATCTGAAGGCGATAATTGCAGCAGGCTCAAAGCTTCCAAAGAAGAATATCCTTGTAAGCATTGGCGGTGACAAATCAAGGTATAAGTTCCTGCCATTCGCTAAAATCCTTGACAATGCAGGATTCAAGCTGTTTTCAACTGAGCACACAGGATTATTCCTGGGGGAAAATGGAATAAGCTCAACCATTCTATACAAGGTTCACGAGAACAAGAGCCCTAACATTATTGAGTTCCTGAACGGAACCAATGGCAACAAGCTTGAGCTGGTGATTAACATTCCAAGCGCTTTCACACAGGAAGAATTGGATGATGAATATGTCATAAGGAGAAAGGCGGCTGACTTTTCAATCCCGCTTATCACAAACCTCCAGCTGGCAAGAATGCTGGCAGAGGCAATAACTTCAGTGAAGGAGTCTGAACTGGAAATCAAGCCGCGGGATGAGTATTGATATACTAAGAAACATTTATATGGTTCAATAAGATGAAAATCATCTCTGCAAGGCCGGATACTGAACTGCTTGACAATTTCAGCAGGGTTTTGAAGAAGAATCGTTCAGAAGTAGTCAGGAATCTTGTGGAATCGGGGAAAAAGGAAAAAGCAGTCGAACTCTACAAGATGAAAAAGGTAAGCTTAGGGCTTGGCGCAAAGCTTGCAGGTGTTGTTTTGAGTGAGTTCATTGACCTGCTTGGTGAGCACAATGTTGACCTAAACCTGGAAAAGGAAGATGTCAAAAGAGCACTACAAACTGCAAGAGAAGTACTTTAACTGTTATAAGGATGAAAATGCAAATTGACCTCAGCACGAAAATACTGAACATAAGGCTTTCAAACCCCACTATTCTTGCTTCCGGAGTGATGGGAGTATCAGGCGCTGCCTGTGTTTATGCGGCAAAGAAAGGTGCTGGTGCCATTGTTCCCAAATCATTGGGTCCCAAAGAAAGGGAAGGGCACGCAAACCCTGTTCTTGTGGAGTTTGACAAGGGTTTCCTTAACGCTGTGGGGCTTCCCAATTCCGGCGTTGACAACAGCCTTGGTGAAATAGAGTTTGCGATGAAAAACGCAGGCGTTCCTGTTTTTCCCAGCCTTTTTGGAGGCACGAAAGAGGAATTCGGCTATGTTGCTGAAAGGCTTTCAACGCTGAATCCTCAGATGCTGGAAATTAACCTGTCCTGCCCTAATACTGCGAGTGATTTCGGCGAGGCTTTTGCCTTGAATGAGAAAGCGGCTGCCGAGGTCATACGTATTGTAAAGTCAAAAACAAAAGTTCCAATTATTGCAAAGCTGGCTCCCAATGTCCCGGACATAAAGAAAGTTGCGAGGGCAGTTGTTGAAGCGGGTGCTGATGCAATTTCAGCAATAAATACGATGCCGGGGATGGTCATCAATGTTGATGTCGCAAGGCCTGTCCTGCATAACAGGCAGGGAGGGGTCAGCGGCCCTGCATTAAAGCCTGTGGCTGTCAACTGCGTTTATGAAATCCACAAGGCTGTTAAGGTTCCTATAATCGGCATTGGCGGAGTCACAACAGGCGAGGATGCTGTTGAGTTCATAATGGCAGGTGCCTGCGCTGTTGAGATAGGAACCGGCATTTATTACAGGGGCATTGATGTCTTCAGGAAGGTAACAGCTGAAATGGAGGAAATAATGCAAAGGAATGGCTACTCATCAATAAAAGAAATGGTAGGAGCTGCCCATAAATAATTTACGATACTTAAAATGGAAAGGCCAAAAATAATCCGGATTTCGGGAATCAAGGATGAAGCTGAGGGGATAAAAACCATTTTCCTCAGACATTCTATGGTTGCAAAGCCAGGCCAGTTTGTAATGCTCTGGATTCCGGGAATTGATGAAAAGCCATTTGCTGTCAGCTATTCCGACCAGAAAAAAGGCGAGATTGGATTGACTGTTGCTGCAGTCGGCCCCTTTTCAAACAGGCTTTCCTCAATGAAGGAAGGCGACAAAGTAGGCATCAGGGGGCCATACGGAAGGGGGTATAATCTTGGAAAAAATTCAAAACAACTGGTCATGGCTGGCGGAGGCTATGGTTCTGCGTCGCTTACCATGCTTGCAGAAGAGGCAGTGTCAAAAGGCTGCAATGTCAAATTCATACTTGGCGCCCGCTCCAAAGCAAGGCTTGTTTATGCTGACCGCATAAAAAAATTACTGGGAAGCGGAAATTTAATAATTACAACAGATGACGGAAGTGCAGGCATCAAGGGATTTGTGACTGACGCACTGAAAAATTTGTTCAAAGCCCAAAAAGTGGACAGGGTTTATGCCTGCGGCCCTGACAGGATGCTTAAGGCAGTTTCGGATATCTGCAATGAAAACAAAATTGATTGTGAAGTCAGCATCGAGCGTTACATGAAATGCGGGTTTGGATTGTGCGGCCATTGCTGCGTTGACCCAATCGGAATCAGGGCCTGTGCTGAAGGGCCAGTCATCAGCAGCGCACAGGCAGCTAAAATTTCAGAGCTAGGCAGCTATCACAGAGTCAAGAGCAGCAGGAAGGAAAAGCTTTAGGATTGCCATGTTGTTATTAAAAAACTGCAAAATTCTTGTTGGTGACAGGCTTGAAAATAAGGGAATACTTGTTAATGAGCTTGGGAAAATAGAAAAGATAAGCGCACCATCATCAATAAAATCCTCTGATGAGATTGTTGACGCCCGCGGAAATATTGCCCTCCCCGGAGTTATTGATGCCCATGTCCATTGCAGGGAGCCCGGGCTCACAGGGAAAGAGGACTTCCGCTCTGCCAGCATGGCTGCAGCAGCAGGCGGCGTTACAACATTCATTGACATGCCCAACTCAAGCCCCCCGACTACTTCTGTAAAACTGCTTGACGAGAAAAGAAGGATAGCTTCTGAGAGATGCATCGTCAACTTCGGCTTCCATTTCGGTGCAGCAACCAGCAATCTTGGCGAGATTAAAAAGGCAGGGAACATTGCTGCCCTGAAGGTTTACATGGGCTCTTCAACAGGCGATTTGCTTGTCACTGGCGAGAGCCAGCTTGAGGGGATTTTCGGCGCTGGAAGAAGGATTGCTGCCCATGCAGAGAACGAGGATGCCATCAAAAGGAATATCAAAGCATACAGGAATGAATGCATAAGGGACATTCCTTCATTTCACCTCAAAATAAGGGACAGCAGGCTGGCAAAATCAGAGGTTGAGCGCGCCATTTCAATTGCCAAAAAGAAAAGTGCAAGGCTGCACATCTGCCATATCAGCACTGCAGGAGAGGCTTCTGCTGTAAAGGCAAACAAAAGTTCAATGACCCTGTCCTGCGAAGTCACGCCCCATCATCTTTTCCTTTCTGCTGAAAAGGCCTCTAAACTAGGGAATTATGCCAAGGTCAATCCTCCTTTGAGGAGTGAAAAGGAAATTTCAGAGCTTTGGAAATACATTAACGACGGCACTATTGACATGGTGGCAACAGACCACGCTCCCCACCTGAGGGAAGAAAAAGAGCAGGATTACTGGCACGCCCCTTCCGGAATGCCAGGGCTTGAGACAATGATGCCCCTTATGCTGGATGCCGTGAACAGGAATGCGCTTTCACTGCAAAAGCTTGTTGAGCTGGCTTCATCAAGCCCTGCCTCTGTTTTTGGAATAAGAGGCAAGGGAAGGATTGAGCAGGGCTTTGACGGGGACTTCACGATTGTTGACATGAAAAAAACAAAAACAATAAAAAACGATGAACTTTTCACGAAATGCGGATGGTCACCATTCAACGGGTGGAAACTGAAGGGAGCAGTAACTCACACCATTGTCTGCGGAAGGCTGGTCTTCAATAACGGCGAAATTGCCAGTAATAGCCCTGGAAAAGAGGCTGATTTTGATGTCTGATGAAAAGAAAGTTGCTGAAATATTGCTGAAATCAAATGCCATTATCCTCAGGCCTTCAAATCCATTCAAGTTTGTTTCAGGAATCTTAAGCCCTGTGTATTGCGATAACAGGCTGCTGCTCTCCATGCCTGCAGAGCGCTCTGCAATTGCAGTGTATTTTGTGAAAAAAATCAGGAAGGAGAATGTTGAGGCTGATGTCATTGCAGGTGTTGCAACTGCAAGCATCCCGTGGGCTGCTCTTGTTGCCGAAAAGCTGAAGAAGCCCATGATATATGTCAGGAAGGAAGCAAAAGACCACGGCAGGGAAAACCTGATTGAAGGCAAGGTTTCCCAGGGCCAGAAAGTCCTGGTTATTGAGGATTTGATAAGCACAGGCGGCAGCTCATTGTCAGCTGTTGCTGCCGCAAGAAAGGAGGGCGCTGTTGTTGAAAACTGCATTGCCATATTCACATATGGAATGGAGGCTGCCAGGAAAGGCTTTGACAGCCAGAACTGCAAGCTGAATTCCCTATGCAATTTCAGCATTCTGGTGGAAATTGCAGCAGAAAAAGGATATATTAAAAAAGAAGAGCTGCGAACTGCCCTTGAATGGAGCAGAAACCCTGAAGAATGGGCAAAGAAAGACAATTTACAATAAAGAATAAAGAGGCCATGAAGATGAAACCCAAAATAGGAATAATGGGCTCTGCCATTGAGCGCGGCACAGGGGGCAAAATAACCTTGCCTGCAAAAAAGCTGGCATACGAGCTAGGCAGGGAAATCGCCAGGCACAACTGCATACTCATAAACGGCGCATGCAAGGGAATCCCTGATGATGCAGCCAGAGGAGCAAAGGATAATGACGGGTTTGTGATTGGAATATCGCCAGCAGGAAACCTTGAAGAGCACTCAAAGAGGTACAAGTTTCCAACAAAGAACTATGATGTGATAATATTCACAGGGTTCGGGTTCAAGGGCAGGAATGTGGTGAACGTAACCAACTGCGATGCCACTATAATAGTCGCGGGAAGGGTTGGAACGCTCAATGAGTTCACAATCGCCTATGATGAGGGCCAGATTATAGGCGTGATGCAGGGCTCGGGGGGCATAGCAGACCACTTAAGGCAGCTCATCAAGATAATGAACAAGAAAACAGGGGCAACTGTCATATACGACAAGAACCCGCACACGCTTGTAAAAAAGCTCCTGACAGAGATAAACAAGCGAAGAAAGATTGATGAGCAGATTGACTGAATAATGAAATCGTTCACAGAGCTTCTGGTTGAGAAAGCCCAAGAATCAAAAAGCATAGTGTGCATGGGAATAGACCCTGTGGTCAAGAGGATTCCCTTAAAGGAGCAGAGCTCTGAAAAGAAGATAGTAAAGTTCTTTTCAGAAATCATTGAAGCTGCTGTTTCTAATAATTCGGTTCCAGTTGCTGTCAAGCCCAATTATGCCTTCTTTGCACAGAATGGGTTTTCAGGATTAAGGGCGCTTAAGAAAGTAATTGTTATCGCGAAATCCCACAAAATTCCTGTGATTCTTGATGCAAAGAGGGGCGACATTGGAAGCAGCAGCGAAGCTTATGCAAGGGAGGCTTTTGGCTTCTGGAAGGCAGATGCAGTCACTGTTTCCCCATATATGGGCATTGACAGCATAGAGCCTTTTCTCAGATACTGCAGCAAGGGAAAGGGCGTTTATTTGCTTGTGAGGACTTCAAACAAGGGAGCCTCTGACTTTCAGGACCTCAGCGCTGAGGGGAAAAAGGTTTATATGCACGTAGCCGGGAAGCTGCTGGATTCGCATATTGAAGGCTTGGGGGCAGTTGCAGGAGCAACCAGCCCAGGAGAGCTTGCTGAAATAAGCTCATTTTTCGCCAATTCAGGCAAGCAGGTTCCGCTGCTCATTCCAGGAGTCGGCACCCAGGGCGGCCTGGCTAACGAGGTTGCAGATGTGCTGAGAAGGAATGGCAGCCTGGCAATGCACAGGATAAACAGCAGCAGCTCAATAAACTATGCATACGAGAAACAGCAGACAGATGACTTCGCAGGCGCTGCTATAAGGGCAATTAAGGAGATTAACTCTGAGATAGGTGAAATCTGATGCTAATAGAGCCTGCAACCGGAGCACGAATAACATTCATGCTTGGGATAACCAACATCATAGGGCTGTTCCTTGTGTTTTTCTCATGCAGGTGCCTGATGGGCAGTTCGCTCCAGAAGAGGCTATGGCAGCATGACTGGTACAAGAAATTCTACAACGCGCACTGCCACTACTGGAAGCTCTTCTTCATTTCAGTTCTTATCCACGCAGTTTTCGCGATAATATACTTCACATTCAGAGCCAGATTCGCCTTTGTAAAACAAAGGTTCTTTTCTTCTCCCCCTCGGTAAGCGTGGGGGAAAGAAAAGAAGTTCGCATAAGCGAACCGAATCTGGCTCAATGTATGAGCACGCTACTGAGGTTTTCAATAATGCCGGTTTTGGACAAAATATATAAAACACAAAAAATTTGCACATGCATGCATTACCAAGCTCAGCTTTTCCTGGCAAGCACTGTAACCCAGTCGCACATAGATAGCCTGGCACGGTATATTCAAGACCAGGCAGAATACTTCGGCCTTGGAATGGACATGCCAGAAGTTGAGGCTGAAAAAATAGGCTATTCAAGAATACTGCTTTCTTTTTTAGCGTCAATAATGGGAGCTAAACTTTCGTCCATGATAGGACTTAATCCTTCAAGGGATTATACGGTAACTGTGACAGCCTACCCGATTCAGGATGATTCAGGAACAACACCAGGCAGCCTTGAAAGGCTTGTAAACTCCGCGCTTAATAATGCACTCTTCAGAAAGGATATCAGATTAAGAGAAAGCCCCCTCTACGCTGGCCAAGGCCAACCTCCACACACTTACATAAGAAATAACCAAGCAGCATGCGCAGATAATGTGGTCTTATGAACACGGTTGTAATCGGGGCTTACTGGGGCGATGAGGGAAAGGGCAAGATAGTTGACCTCATAGCCGCTGATGCTGACTGGGTTGTAAGGTTCAATGGGGGGGATAACGCAGGCCACACAATCGTAATCGGCGACAAGAGGGTTATTCTTCATACCCTGCCATCAGGTGTTCTCCAGGGAAAAAATGTCGCAATAGGGCCTGATGTGTTTCTCAATCCGGAATCCTTCCTGAAGGATTGCCAGGAGGTGGTTAATAAAGGCTTCAAGATTGCCGGAAAAATCCTGATTGACGAGCGCACACACCTGATAATGCCATACCACATATCACTTGACTCCAGCCAGGAGGCCAGTGGAGAGCTAAAAATCGGGACAACCAAAAGAGGAATAGGCCCTGCTGCAAAAGACAAGGCATCCAGGACAGAAGACATAACCATCCATGACCTGCTTCAGAAAGACTTCCCGAAAAGGCTCTATGCAGTGCTGAGAGCCAAAAAAGCAGAGCTGGCGGAAAGGGGAATAATCAAGGATGAGGATGAGCTGGCCAAGTATTCTGAAGCAATAGCAAGCCGATACAATAAATATGCAGGGAAGCTAAGGCCATTCACAGGCTCTGTTGCCTATGAGCTGAACGAATCAATCAGGCATGGAAAGTCAATAATTGTTGAAGGGGCCCAGGGAGCCCTCCTGGACATAGTGCATGGAACCAGGCCATACGTAACAAGCTCAAATACCACTGCAGGAGGGGCTTTCTCAAACCTGGGCGTGAATCCAAGGGAGTTCACAATACTGGGAGTTGCCAAGGCATACCCGACAAGGGTTGGAGAGGGGCTGTTTCCAACAGAATTGAAAGATGAGCTTGGAAGGCAAATCCAGAAAGAGGGGCAGGAATTCGGGGCAACAACAGGAAGGCCAAGAAGAGTAGGGATGCCAGACCTTGTTGCGCTCAAATACTCTGCAATGATAAACGGGTTTGACGCTTTCGCAGTAACCAAGATAGATGTTCTTGCAGGAAAAAAGTTCAAGGCAGCAATCGCATACGAGAAAGAAGGCGCAATTACAGCCAGGTTCCCATTCAAGCTGGACGGATGGTCTCCAGTATACAGCGACAAGGAATACTATTTTGAAAGGTTCACCGAGCAGCAGGCCATTGAAATGGCCGGGCAAGGCTATGACAGCCTGCCTGATCCCATGAAGGAATACTTCAGGGAATTAGTGCAATTCACCCAAGTGCCCATAAGCATGGTAAGCCTAAGCCCGAAAAGGGAGATTACAGTAAGAAAAAACGCCCTTCAAAGGACAAGAGAGCACCTTCAAAAATGACTGATGACCTGATTAAAGTAAATACAGCCATAATAAGCACCTATGAAAAGAGCGGAATAAAATACCTCGCATCAGAACTGGTAAAAATAAATCCTGGCATAAAAATAATAAGCAGCGGCGGAACATTCAGGGAAATTGAAAAGGCAGCCCCAAAAAACGTGGTTCAGGCATCTGATTACACAGGCTTTCCTGAAATGCCATCAGGGCTTGTCAAAACCCTGCACCCGCTCATCCACTGCGGAATACTGGGGGGCATGGATGACAGGGATTACATGGAGCAGCACAGAATAAGAAAAATAGACATGGTTGCAGTGAACCTTTACCCATTCCAGCAAGCCTCCTCCAAAAGCGGAAAAATAGAGGACGCAAGAAACAAAATAGACATAGGGGGAGTAAGCCTTATAGAGGCAGGATGCAAGAATTTCCTGCGGGTTGCAGTAATCACAGAGCCAACAGACTACGAGGGCATACTCAGCTTAATGCGAGGCAACAACGGCTGCACCAGCCTTGCAGCAAGGCACTTGCTCGCAAAAAAAGGATTCAGCCACATCAGCAATTACATGGACAGCATAGACAAGTATTTTCAGGCAACAACGATAGGCAAGGTAAGGAAAGAATACCTGGATTGACATGGCGCCAAAAAAAGACTACAGGAAAGACTACACGGAAATAATAGGCGACCATTTTCCAGACAGCATCAGGATATCCTATGGAGACCAGAGCCTGACATACAGGAAAAAGCTATGGCAGGTCATTCAGGAGGATTCAAAAGAGCACTCCAAAAAGGGACTGAGATACGGGGAAAACCCCGGCCAGGAGGCTGCAATGTACGAGCTGGCCAGCGGCAGCCTGGCTCTTGGAAACTGCGAATACATAAAGCCTGGAAATCCTCTCGTAAGCGGGATAACAGACGCTGACCTAATCCAGGCAGGAAAGCATCCTAGCATGAACAACCTTACTGATGTTGACGCTGCGCTTAACATCCTGAAATACTTTGATGAGAAGCCAACAGCCATCATCATAAAGCACAACAACCCCAGCGGGGTGGCTTCAAGAGGCACGATTGCTGAAGCCTACATGGAGGCGAATCTCACAGACACAATCGCAGCATTCGGTGGAGTGGCTGTGTTCAACAGAACACTGGACACTGCAACAGCCAGCGAGATAGACAAGAACTACCTTGAAGTCGTATGCGCTCCAGACTTTGAAGAAGAGGCACTCCAGATACTCTCAAAAAAAAAGAGCCTGAGAATAATAAGGATTCCCAACATAAAAACCCTCAATAAATACGCCCAAACAAGGTTTGTTGACATAAAGCCCCTCATTGACGGGGGAATAATCCTGCAGCAGTCCCCAGTCAACAAAATCAGAAGCAGGGAAGACCTTGCAGCAGCATCTGCAGAAAATAATGGAAAGACATACTCTATCCAGCGAAAGCCTACAGAACAGGAGTATAAGGACATTCTTTTCAGCTGGAAAGTCCAGCAGGGAGTTACCTCAAACTCAGTAATCTTCGTAAAGAACGAGTCTACTGTTGCGATAGGAACAGGTGAGCAGGACAGGGTTGGCGTTGCAAAGATAGCTGCATTCAAGGCATATGAAAAATACGCTGCAAGGCTTTCAATTGAGAAATACGGCACTCCCTATTGGCTGCTTCAGGATGCAAAAAAAAAGAGGGAAATTGACCTGATTGTTGAGGAAAAGAAAGGCAACCTTATAGGCTCTGTAATGGCTTCTGACGGGTTTTTTCCTTTTCCTGACACTGTGGAGGTGGCTGCGAGCTATGGCGTTATCGGGATTGTGCAGCCAGGAGGCTCAATAAGGGACCATGAAAGCATAGAAGCCTGCAACAGGCATAACATAACAATGGCATTCACCGGGCAAAGGGCTTTTAAGCACTGAAAATGGCTCAACGAACACCCAATCTGGAAATCTTAAGGAGAGCTGTTGAGATGGGACAGGCGCGAACAAGGTATGCCCTAGCAATAAACCTGCCCTGCTATGCGGAATCAGCACTAGAGAAATTACTTGCAGAGGGGGACGTAAACCAGCATGATGCAGAGATTTTAAGATTCAAGGCATATACTGTCGGGATAAACTCCGAGCTTCTTCGTGCCACTGACCTTAAATTGGCAATGAGCTTTTTGGTTGATTCGGAAAGAACTAACTTATACAATTCAGAAAGGGACTGCCTTGAGAGACATGTTAACAAAGCCCTGCAAACAGCAGAATATTTCTCGTTAATGGCTGAAAAACTATACGCAGAACTCCAGCCAACCCTCACTTACCAGGATAATCTGGACTTTCAGGCTCAACTGATAGAGGCGCTCAGGCTTGTTAGCGAGATAAAATACGCAGAAAAATCAGGAACCACACACAATCCAGCCCCATCCACGAACGGCCATAAATCACAGTTGACCTGGACTTTCTGAGTTCGTTCTAATGCCATAAGAGCCCTCCGATTAAAAATTTTTTGCAACAAAATCAGCAGGAAAAGAAGGGCTACCAAAACTATATAAATGGGGCATATTAGCCGATTTACAGCCTGAGACGATTCCAGCATTGAATAGCAAGAAAAATGGCTGATAGGTGAGTGATTTGTGCGGTGTTTTCGCTGTCATAGGAAGCAGTCAAGCAGCCGCAGAGCTATACATTGCCCTTACCCACCAGCAGCACAGGGGGCAGGACGCAGCAGGCATTGCAACATCCAACAGCTCAGGAAAGCTGAATATCCTGAGGGAAAAGGGGCTTGCCGTTGACATATTCACAGAAGACAGCATAAAAGCCCTTGACGGATGCATGGGGATAGCCCACAACAGGTATCCCACAGCAGGATATGGCGACATAAAGGAGTGCCAGCCTTTCTTTACAGACAACAATGGAATAGGCATAGCATTCAACGGCAACATAATAAACTACCCCTTCCTCAAGGCGCAGATGGAAAAAGAGGGAAGAACCTTCATCTCAAACTCAGATGGAGAGCTGCTTCTCTATGTTTTTTCAGATGCATACACTGAAAAGGGATTCTTCCAGGCAGTAAGGGCAGTTCAGGAAAAGCTGACAGGAGGGTATTCAGCAGTGGGCGTGATAGAGGGCAAGGGCATATTCGCCTTCAAGGACCCCAACGGGATAAGGCCGCTCCTATTCGGGAAGAGGGGCAACAAAAGCGAGACAAGCTACGCATTCGCATCAGAAAGCATAGCCCTGTCAATAGAGGGATACAACCAGATAAGAGACCTGAAAAACGGGGAGGCAGTCTTCATTGACAAAAACCTCGGAGTTCAGTCAGAAACAACAATGGCAAAGCAGCACAAGCCATGCGTTTTTGAGTTTGTCTACTTCTCAGCAGTTGAATCAAAGCTTGAGGGCAAATCAATATACGAAGTGAGAAGGAGGCTTGGCCAGGCACTGGCAAGCAAGGTAAGAAAGCACTGGCCAGAGCTTGAGATAGACGTGGTAATACCAGTCCCTGACACAAGCAGGCCGGCGGCAGACTCTATCGCAAAATCGCTTGGCATCCCTTATGAAGAGGGGCTTGTAAAAAACAGGTATATAGGAAGAACCTTCATAATGCCCACCCAGAAAATAAGGGAGAATGCACTCAAGCTGAAGCTGAAGCCAATTGAGTCTGTGATAAGGGGAAAGAACGTAATGGTAGTTGACGATTCAATCGTAAGAGGAACAACTTCAAAGAGGATAGTGCAGCTGCTGCGCGATTTTGGCGCAAAAAAAGTATACCTGCTAAGCACATTCCCCCCGATAAGGAACCCCTGCCTTTACGGGATAGACTTCACTAATGAAAAAGAGCTGATAGCCGGCAGCAAGACAATCGCAGAAATTGAGAGGGAAATAGGGGCAGACAAGCTAATCTACATGGACACTGAAGACCTCAAGGAGGCAGTCGGGCTTGAAAGCACCTGCACAGCCTGCATCACAGGCGAATACCCCACAGAAACAGGGCATGCAAAAGAGATGCAGGAACAGAGGCAGAGGGATTACCAGAAAATAGCAACAAGATGAAAGCTCTAATCATAGGCTCTGGAGCCAGGGAACACGCAATAGCAGACGCCCTTGCCAGCTCAGGCTCAGAACTCTATGGGTTTCTCTCAAACAGGAACCCAGGCATTTACAGGCAGTGCATGGAATTCACTGTTGGCTCAGTAACAGATGCCCAGTCCATAAAAAAATTTGCAGAAAAGACAAGACCTGACCTGGCGGTAATAGGCCCTGAGGCGCCATTGGAAGCTGGCGTGGCTGATGAGCTGCTGAAGATTGGCATTGCATGCTTCGGGCCCTCAAAGGCATTAGCCCAGCTTGAAACAAGCAAGTCATTCACAAGGCAGCTGCTGGAAAAATACAGGATACCTGGAAACCCAAAATACAGAATATTCGGCAACAAAAGCAGCGAATCCGAGATTAAAGACTTTATGAATGAGCTTGGCAAGTTTGTTGTGAAGCCTGATGGGCTGACAGGAGGAAAGGGTGTGAAAGTTTCAGGAGAGCATTTGCAAAGCTCAGAAGATGCAGTTGCATATTGCAATGACATTCTGAGAACGCATTCAAATGTCATTGTTGAAGAAAAGCTGGATGGAGAGGAATTCAGCCTGCAGTCAATAACTGATGCCGAAACTGTTGTTGACTGCCCCCCTGTACAGGACCATAAAAGGGCATACGAAAATGACGAAGGACAAAACACAGGAGGCATGGGAAGCTACAGCGACTCAAACCACCTGCTGCCATTCCTGAAAAGGGAGCACGTTGAGCAGGCACACGAAATCACAGAGAAGACCGCAAAAGCCCTAAAGCAGGAGATAGGCACCTATCGTGGCGTGATGTATGGCGGGTTCATGCTTACAAAAAAGGGCGTTAAGCTGATTGAATACAACGCCAGGTTCGGTGACCCTGAAGCCATGAACGTGCTTCCACTCCTCAAGACAAGCTTTGCAGAAATATGCAGGGCAGCTGCTGAAGGGGAGCTCCGCAAGGCAAAGGCAGAATTTGAGAGAAAGGCAACAGTATGCAAGTATGTTGTTCCAAAGGGATATCCAGAGAATCCTGTCACAGGCAGGATAGACATCCCTGAAAAAACAAGAGCACTCAGGTTTTATGCAGCTGTCAGGGAACAGGATGGAATCATATACACCACCAGGTCGCGGGCTGCTGCATTTGTCGGGATTGCTGACACAATTGAGAATGCAGAGAGGATTGCAGAGCAGGCGGCATGCATGGTCAGGGGCGAAACATACCACAGAAGGGATATAGGAACAAGGCAGCTCCTTCAGAAAAGAGTGCAGCACATGGCAAGCCTCAAATGAACAGACATGGAGCACGAGCAACACACAAGGACAGGAGCATTGAGAGTGGCTGGGTTTATGTCAGGCTCAGGAACAAACCTGAGAAGAATCATAGAGCTTCAGAAAAATCTTGGCGAAACAACATTTAAGGTTGCGGCAATATTCACTGACACAAAAGACGAAAAAAAGTGCAACGCCAGAAAGATAGGGGAGGAATACAGAATACCCGTAATCATCAGGGACATAAAGGACTATTATCTTGCGAGGGGAATGGCAAGCAGGAGAGACATGAAAATACGCGAAGAATATGACACAGAAACAGCCAGGGAGCTGAGGCAATACGAAGTGGGCCTGGTAGCCCTGTGCGGCTACATGAGCGTTGTCACAGCGCCAATATACGAAAACTTCATAACACTCAATGTTCACCCGGCAGACCTGACAAAAACAAGGGGAGGAAAAAGAGTATATGCAGGATGCGCAGGAGCAGAATGCGTGAAAAAAGCAGTATTGAACAGGGAAAGGGAAATAAGGGCTACAGTCCACATAGTCAACGGAGAGCTTGACGGAGGGCCCATAATATCGGTTTCCAGGCCAGTGGACTTATCAGGGTTCAACAGGGGCAGGATGGAAGAGGATGCAGAAAAATACCTGAACCAGCTCAAGGAAAATGGCGACTGGATGATTTACCCGGACACCATAAGGCTCATTGCAGAGGGAAGGCTGAAGATAATGGGAAATTCAGAGGTTTATCTTGACGGGGTGCTGATGAAAAATGGCTACAGGCCCTGAAAAAAAACAGCTCAGGAAAGAGCAGCAAAGGGCTTTTTTCACAGGGAAAAGGAACAGCATGGAACAGGGAGAGACTTCCAAAAAAAGCGCAGCCATACAGGAAAGGTTTTCAGGGCTGACAGAATACAGCGAGGCTGACACAATAATGCTCTACTGGGCGACTGGAAATGAAGTTAGCACAAAGGAAGCCATACGGCAGGCATTGGAGCTTGGAAAAAGGGTGGTCTTGCCTGTGACTAACCCGGGAAATAATGAGCTGGTCCCTGTCCAGCTGAAAAGCATTGCAAACACCAGAAAGGGAGCATTTGGAATAACAGAGCCAATAGGAGAGCCTGTAGAGCCAGGCGAGATTGACATCATTGTTGTGCCAGTAGTTGCATTTGACGAGGAGGGAGACAGGATTGGCAGGGGGCTGGGCTATTATGACCGGTTCCTGAAAAAAACAAGGTGCATCAAAGTGGGATTTGCATACGACTTCCAAAAGGCAGACAATGTGCCCCAGGAAGAGCATGACGTCAGGCTTGACAAGGTAGTCACAGAAACAAGGGTTATTGAATGCAGAAGATGACGGGATACATTAATTTACAGATTAACCGGATAATGAAACTAATACTATTCCAATTCAGGCAGTCAATTCCCCATATCAGGGCGTTCCTCAGCAAATACCTTTTAGCAATAACATTATCCATAACATTTACCCTGGCAGCCCTTGCATTAAGCAAATACTTCATCCTGGCATTGCTCCTCCTGGCGCATGCCGCCTCATGCTTCCTTCTCAAAACCCTGAAGAGAAACCACATCGGAATTGAGCTAACCACACTCATAACAGTGCTAAGCGGGGTCGCCTACGGCGCGAAGGCAGGCGCCATAATCGGGGCAGCAGCAATGTCCATTGACTATGCCTTTTCCATGAGGCTCTCTTATTTCAGCATAATAACAATCCCCTCATTCGCCCTGGTAGGGATTTTAGCCGGAACTTTTTCCAGAGTAAACATATTCACGCTGGGAATAATGCTCACCATATTTTACAGCATATTCACAGGGATATTCATACTCGGATTCATGGGAGGGCATCCTGACAAGTGCCTGAGGTTTGGAATAACAAGCCTCGGCTTCAACGCGCTCCTATTCAGCGCCATAGCGCCAGCGTTGCTATCAATGATGGCCTAAACGAGAATACCTGCGGTGGTGATACAAATGGACAGAAAAGCCAGCTTGAAAACAGCAGACCCGGAAATCTATGCAGCAATACAGAATGAGCTGAAAAGGAGAAGGGAGGGGCTTGAGCTGATACCCTCAGAGAACATTACCAGCAGGGCTGTTCTGGAAGCCCTGGGTTCAATACTCACAGACAAGTATTCTGAAGGATACCCTGGAAAAAGGTATTATGGCGGCAATGAGTTTATTGATGTCATTGAGAACCTTGCAATTGAAAGGGCGAAAAAGGCTTTTGGGGTGCCTTATGCAAATGTCCAGCCGCATTCAGGCTCGCCTGCGAATCAGGCTGTCTATTTTGCATTGATGAAACCTGGCGACGTAGTTATGGGGCTTAATCTCGCTGACGGCGGGCATTTGACCCACGGCTGGAAGACAAACTTTTCAGGCACACTGTACAAGAGCTTCCCTTACCATGTCAAGTCAGATGGCTACATAGATATTGATGAGGTTGAAAGGCTCGCCAGGGAGAATAAGCCAAAGCTGATTTGGTGCAGCACGACTGCATATTCACGCGAGCTTCCGTTTGCGGAAATGTCAAGGATTGCTGACGATGCTGGCGCTTATCTTGCTGCTGACATTGCCCACATTGCAGGGCTTGTTGTTGGCGGCGCTCATAAGAGCCCTGTGCCCTTTGCCCACATAGTCACTACAACCACTCATAAGACTCTCAGGGGGCCGAGGGGCGGCATGATAATGGTAACCCAAAAGGGCATTGACAAAGACCCTGAACTGCCTTCAAAAATTGACAAGGCAGTCATTCCAGGCCTTCAGGGAGGGCCCCATAATCACCAGACAGCAGCTATTGCAGTCGCTCTTGGCGAGGCCTTGCAGCCTGAGTTCAGGGATTATGCAAGCCAGATAGTAAAGAACGCAAAAGCCCTTTCAGAGGCGCTGATGGCTAAAGGCATAAGGATTGTCTCAGGCGGAACTGACAACCACCTTATGCTTGTTGACCTCACACCTTTTGGCATTGGCAAGGGTGTTCTGGTCCAGGACGCTCTGGATGCTGCAGGAATCACCGTCAACAAGAACACAGTTCCTTCAGACCCATCATCACCCTTCTTTCCCAGCGGAATCAGGCTTGGCACCCCAACAGTCACGACAATGGGCATGAAGGAGCCTGAGATGAAGCTGATTGCAGGCTTTATCGCAGAGGTCATTGAGGAAGTTAAGGGCTTTGAGATGCCTGAGAAGGAAAGGGCTGCTTTTGCTGAGCAGTTCAGGAAGCAGATAAAGGAAAATAAGAAAATAAGGATGATTAAGCAGGAAGTGGCTAAACTGTCATCCGGGTTTGAGCTTTACTGAAAACAATCAAAATGGCAACAATACTTGACGGCAAAAAAGCAGCTGAAGCGATAAGAAGCCAGCTCAGGGATGAGATAAGCAGGCTCGGAAAGAAGCCCGGGCTTGCAGCCATAATAGTCGGCAGCAACCCTGCATCAAAAATGTACGTGGACATAAAAGAGCGGACATGCAGGGAGACAGGAATACTCTCAGAGAGATACAGCCTTCCTGAGGCAACAACAGAAAGCGGGCTGACTGAGCTGATAAAAAGCTTAAACTCCAAAAAAACAATCCACGCCATACTCGTCCAGCTCCCCCTGCCAAAGCACATCAGCGAACACAGAATACTTTCAGCGATAGAAGCCAGCAAGGATGTTGACGGGTTCACCAGCCATAGCAAGAGCCAGTTGCTGGCAGGGAATGAAAGTTCAGTCCCATGCACCCCAAAGGGCATCATAAGGCTTCTGGAGCTGTATAAAATCCCAATAGAGGGAAAAAACGCCGTCATTATCGGAAGAAGCGAGATAGTCGGGAAGCCAACCGCGCTTATGCTGCTCAACAGGAACGCAACAGTAACAATCTGCCACAGCAAGACAGCTAATTTGAGGGAGCACACGCTCAAGGCAGACATAATAGTTGCAGCCGCAGGAAAGCCAGGGCTTGTTACAGCAGAAATGGTCAGGCAGGGATCGGCAGTAATAGATGTCGGCACAACAAAGGTCAACGGCAGGCTCATTGGAGACGTTGACTACGAAAAGGCAAGGGAAAAGGCAGGCTGGATAACACCAGTCCCAGGCGGCGTAGGGCCCATGACAGTTGCCATGCTGCTTGAGAACACCCTGCAGTGCTACAAAAACATTGAGGGAGAAAAATGACAACATACAAGGATTCCGGCGTTGACATTGATGTTGCCGAGAAGGCAAAGGCGAGGATAAAGGAGCTTGTAAAGGGAACTTTGACTGCTGATTCATTTGTCAAGCCAGGATTCTTCTGCGGGGGCATAAGGCTTAACCTAAACAAGTACAGGGAGCCGGTGCTGATGCTCAGCGCAGACGGGGTCGGAACAAAGCTGATGGTTGCAAGAATGATGAACAAGTACGACACAGTCGGGATAGACCTTGTCAACCACTGCGCAAATGACATACTCACAAGCGGGGCAAAGCCGCTCTTTTTCCTGGACTACATAGCAAGCGGGAAGATAGACCAGGATATTGCCCCTGAAATTGTGAAGGGCGTTGCAGAGGCCTGCAAAAAGCTCGGCATAACCCTCGCAGGAGGCGAAACAGCCCAGATGCCAGGCGTTTATGTAAAGGGCGAGAATGACATTGCGGGGGTCATAGGCGGGCTGGTTGAGGAGTCTGAAATAATTGACGGCTCCAGGATAGCTGAGGGGGACGCCCTGATAGGAGTGGCATCAACAGGACTTCACACTAACGGCTACTCCCTGGCAAGAAAAGTGCTGTTTGAGATGGCAGGCTACAAACCAGGAGATTACATTAAAGAGCTTAACTCAACAATAGGAGAGGCATTGCTTGAGCCGCACAGGGAATATGTGGGCATGTTCCTTGGGCTTGAAAAAAAATTTATAATAAAGGGAATTGCACACATAACAGGAGGAGGAATAACAGACAACCTCCCAAGGATACTGCCTGAGGGAGTCGGGGCAAAGATAATAACCAAGAACTGGGAAGTTCCGCCGATATTCAGGCTATTGCAGAAGAAGGGGGGCATACCTGACAGCGACATGATGCGCACATTCAACATGGGCATAGGAATCATACTGGCGGTTGACAAGCGCGATGCAGCAGGAATGCTGGCAAAATTAAGGCAGATGAAAGAGAAGGCATGGATAATAGGAGAGACAGCAAGTGGGAATGGAGTAAAATATGCCGAGGATTGAGATTTACCCAAAAGGAAAAGACTTAAGGGGGGAATCCCTGAAGAATGCCCTTTCAGAAGACCTGGGAATATCCTGCAAAATGGTTTCTGTTGCTGATGTTTACACCATTGAGGGCGTTGACGAAAACCAGGCAAAGGCAATAGCTGAAGAGCTGCTCACTGAAAGGCTGGTGCAGGAGCATTTCATCGGCAACAAGGGCTTCAAGGGATGCTGGATAATTGAAATCGCATACAGGAGGGGAGTCCAGGACCCTGTTGAGCTCAGCGCAATGGAGGCGATAGCAGGCATAGGAATTGATGCAGGCTCAGTCAAAACCTCCCAGAAGGTAATCGTTGAGGGAATAGGCGAGCCGGATGCAGGAAGGATTGGAAAGTTCCTTTCAAACGAGATAATCCAGGACTGCACTGTTGGATATGAAACCTCAGCTACAAAAACAGCACCTTTATCAGGGCACTCAGTTGAGCCAAGGGTTGAAACCATAGACCTGGCAGATGCTGACGAAACTGAGCTTATGAGAATTAGCAGGGAGGGGCTGCTGTCCCTGAACATTGAGGAAATGAAGACAATAAGGGACTATTTCAGGGAGATAAAGCGCAACCCCACTGACGGCGAGCTTGAGACCATTGCGCAGACATGGAGCGAGCACTGCAAGCACAAGACATTCAACTCTGAAGTGGAATACCTTGAAGATGGAAAAAGGCAGCTCATCAGGAACCTGTTCAAGGAAACAATAGTAGCAGCAACAGAATCATTAAATAAGGACTGGCTCGTGTCTGTCTTCAGCGACAATGCAGGCATCATAAGGTTCACTGATAACGTGAATGTAGCGTTCAAGGTGGAAACCCACAACCACCCATCAGCCCTGGACCCCTACGGAGGCGCAGGAACCGGAATAGGAGGAGTCATAAGAGACATCCTGGCAGCAGGCCTGGGAGCAAAGCCAATTTTCAATACAGATGTTTTCTGCTTCGCACCACCCAACTACAAGGGCAAAATCCCTGAGAAAATCCTGCATCCGAAGAGAATAATGAAGGGCGTTGTCAACGCTGTCCGTGATTACGGCAACAGGATGGGCATACCAACAGTCAACGGCGCTATTATATTCCATGACAACTACCTTGGAGCACCCCTGGTCTACTGCGGCACAGCAGGCATAATCCCTGACGGAATGGAGAAAAAAAGGATTTCCGAGGGAGAGCTTTTAGTTGTTATTGGAGGGAGGACTGGGCGGGATGGGATTCACGGAGCCACATTCAGCTCAGCCGAGCTTGACGAGGACTCGCCAAGCAGCGCAGTCCAGATTGGAAACGCCATAGAGGAAAAAAAATTCATGGACGCCATGCTTGAAGCAAGAGACAAGGGGCTTTACACATTCGTGTCTGACTGCGGCGGAGGGGGATTCAGCTCTGCCATAGGCGAAATGGCAAAAGACACAGGAGTTCGTGTTTTCCTGGACAGGGTTCCACTCAAGCACCAGGCAATGGTCCCCTGGGAGATTTGGGTTTCAGAATCCCAGGAGAGAATGGTTTTCTCTGTCCCAACAGGGAATGTTGACGAGTTCATCAGGATATGCAGAAAAGAGGGAACTGAGGCAACTATCATCGGAGAGTTTACAGGAAACAAGAGGCTGGAGGTTTACTACGGAACCAAGAGGGTTATTGACCTGGACATGGAATTCCTGCACCAGGGCCTGCCTAAGCGCAGCAGGAAGGCAGTATGGAAAACGCCAATGCTGAAAGAGCCTGATTTCAGGGAGGAAAAAGACTATACTCCCGCACTAAAAAGCATCCTTTCACACCCATCAATAGCCAGCAAGGAATGGGTAATAAGGCAGTATGACCACGAAGTCCAGGCAGCCACAATACTGAAGCCCCTTGTCGGGGCATTCAACGACGGGCCAAGCGACGCAGCAGTCATCAAGCCCCTGTTTGACTCGTGGAGGGGCATCGTAGTCTCAAACGGAATAAACCCGAGATACAGCCTGATAGACCCATACTGGATGGCAGCCTCAGCAATAGACGAGGCATTAAGAAATGCAGTCGCAGCCGGAGGCAACCCAGCCCACACGGCAATCCTGGACAACTTCTGCTGGGGCGGGGTCTCCAGCGAGGAGAGCATGGGCAGGCTCACAAGGGCTGCAAAGGCATGCAGGGAATTCGCAGTAATGCTTGAACTCCCGTACATATCAGGCAAGGACAGCCTGAACAACGCATTCAACATAGAGAGAAAGACAATAACCATCCCTGACACGCTTCTCATCTCAGCAGTAAGCGTAACTGACGACATAAGGAAGACAGTATCAATGGATGCCAAGAAGGCAGGCAACAGCATCTACATTGTTGGAGCTACCTATGACGAGCTTGGGGGAAGCTATTTTTACGGCCTTAAAAACGAGACCGGAGCCAATGTTCCGAGAGTAAGGGACTCAGCCCCCATTGTGTTTGAGAAAATGAGCTCAGCAATCAGCAAGGGGCTGGTAAGAAGCTGCCACGACTGCTCAGAGGGCGGAATCGCTGTGGCAGCAGCAGAGATGGCATTTTCAGGCGACCTCGGAATGAAACTCAGCCTTGCTGCAGTCCCATACGAGGGCGACAAGAAAAACTACAAGCTCCTGTTCTCAGAATCCAACACGAGATTCATTGCAGAGGTTGAGAAGGGAAGGGAAAAGGAATTTGAGTCTGCAATGAAACCAGCCCCCACAGCAAGGGTTGGCGAGCTTTCAGATGACAGGCTCTTCTCTGTAAAAGGGCTTGATGGGGAAATAGCAATATCTGCCAGGATTTCCGAGCTGAAAGACTCATGGCAGCAAACATTCAGGTGGTAAAATGGCTGTTCCAAATGCACTGGTGCTGAGGGGCTCAGGGCTGAACTGCAACAACGAGACTGAGCACGCATTAAAACTGGCAGGGGCTGAGACCAGGCAGGCCCATATCAATGACCTCATAGAAGGCAGGACAAGCCTGGACAGCTTCCATATAGCTGTCATTCCAGGCGGGTTCAGCTATGGCGACGATTTAGGCGCTGGAAAGATAATGGCAGCCCAAATCAGCCATTCGCTGAAATCTGACTTCCAAAAATTTGTCAAGGATGGAAAACTGCTTATAGGAATATGCAACGGGTTCCAGGTGCTGGTGAAGACAGGATTTCTTCCTGGAAACTGCGAAGCCACACTAACAGGCAACGACTCAGGCCACTTTGAGGACAGGTGGATTTACATCAAGCCTGCTGCTGACAACATATTCACGCGGGGCATCAAAAGCATGCATGTCCCTGTAAACCACGGCGAGGGAAAGTTTGTTGCCTCAGAGGCAGACCTCGCCAGGCTTGAAAGGAACGGCCAGGTATCGTTCAGGTACTGCGACAGGCTGCTGAATGATACAAGGGGCTATCCTGAAAACCCAAACGGGGCAATGCGGAACATAGCTGCAGTAACGAATATCAAGGGCAATGTCTTTGGGATGATGCCACACCCTGAAAAATACGTTATCCGAAACCAGCATCCGAGATGGAGCCGCGAGCAGCTTCCTGAGGAGGGGCAGGGCCTTGCATTATACAGGAACATCGTAAATCACGCAAAGGCTATGCTGGCGTGAAAACAGTTCAATTTAAAAATAAACGGCTTTACCTATACACATGGGAACCGTACTTGTCATTTTTGCAAGCAAGAGCAACAAGGCAGTTTACGACAGGGTTGTTTCAAGGCTTAAGGAACTTAACGCCCCTTTTGAATTGAGGATATGCTCGGCTCACAAGAGCCCTGGCAAGCTTGACGAAATCCTTAATGGCTCCAAACCATCTGCTATAATTGCGGGCGCTGGAATGGCTGCGCACCTTGCCGGCGCAATTGCTGCAAGGACTATGACGCCTGTCATCGGCGTGCCATGCAGCGACAACTTCAACGGCCTGGATGCGCTTCTTTCAACCCTTCAGATGCCCCCAGGCATTCCTGTTCTGTCTGTCGGCATTGATGCTGCGGAAGAGGCTGCTGATGCTGCCGCATTGATTGCGAAAGGCTGGAAAAAAGTTTCTGTCCTGGTAAAAAGCCCTTACGCAGAAAGGTCAGCAGACATGCTAAAGAGGCTCAATGTCCAGTACGAGCTTTCCTATATCCTGCAGGACGACTGCATTAACATAAGGTTTGTCAGCATTGCCGGCGCAGGAAAGGTTGGAAAGCCAAATGGCCTGACAATAAACTGCCCTGTGAAGGAAAACACAAGTGCTAAAGATGCCTTGAAGCTTGCAAGCATAAAAAATGGAATCTGGGTCAGCCTTAACAGGGCAGACAATGCTGCTGTTGCAGCCGCAGAAATCGTTGGAAATAATAAGGCGCTTGCTGATTACAGAAAGGAAATTGCTGCAGCTGTCATCAATGCAGACAAAGAGGAAAGCAAAAAATGATCAAGGCAGTAATCTTTGACATGGATGGCGTCATCATAGATTCTGAACCCCTGCATTTTGCAGCCTATAAGAAAGTTCTTGAAAGGCATGGGAAAACCATCACAGCGGATGTTTACAAGAAGTGGTTCGGAATACAGCCAAGGGTCACCCTCAGGCATTTTCTCGGGATTGATGACGAAGAAAAGCTCAAGGAATTGGCGCTGGAAAAAGATAGTTATTTCAGGGAGTCTGTAAGACGCGACCTTAAGCCAATCAATGGCTCTGTGGAACTTCTTCACAAAATAAAATCTCTCGGATATAAAGTAGCGCTTGCAACTGCCGCCACACAAGGGAATGCTGACCTCATACTTGGCAAGCTTTCGCTAGGGAACTTTTTTGATGCAGTTGTAACAGCGGCAGACACTAAAAAAGGCAAGCCTGACCCCGAAGTCTTCATAAAAGCTGCTGAGAAGCTCAATGCCAAGCCAGATGAGTGCGTCATAGTTGAAGACTCAAAGCACGGCATCCAGGCTGCAAGGAACGCTGGCATGAAATGCATAGCCGTTGCCACCACCCACAAGCCAGATGAGCTGGCAATTGCAGACATTGTTGTAAACAGCATCATGGAAATAAAATTAAGTATGCTTAAGGAGCTCTGAGAAGCATGGACACCGATACAATCAGGAAGCAGCTTAGGCTTGTCCTGGAAAAGACTGATTTTGCCTTAGATGATTGCGAGGTTTACAGGGGAAAGGTAAGGGACAACTACATAGTTGGCGATAAAAGAATAATAGTCACAACAGACAGGCTCTCTGCATTTGATGTTGTGCTGTGCACCCTGCCTTTCAAAGGCCAGGTGCTGAACCAGATGTCGGAATTCTGGTTCAGCAAGACAAAGAGCATCGCGCCGAACCATGTCATAGAAATCCCAGACCCGAATGTAACAGTTGCCAGGAACTGCACTCCAATACCTGTGGAGTTTGTTGTTCGCGGATACCTTACAGGAGTCACCACAACATCAATCTGGTACAGCTACAGCAGGGGCGCGAGGGAGTTCTGCGGGCACAGGCTTCCTGACGGGCTCAAGAAAGACCAAAAGCTTGAAATGCCAATTGTAACGCCCTCAACAAAGGCAGAGAAGGGAGGGCATGACGAGTCTGTATCAGGAAATGAGGTAATAAAAAGGGGGCTCATGGACAGGGATGAGTTTGACGCGGTTTCAGAGACAAGCCTCAAGCTCTTTGAGCTGGGAACAAGAATCGCCGCCCAAAACAACATAATCCTTGTGGACACAAAATACGAGTTCGGAAGGGATGAAGGCGGTGAGATAATGCTCATTGACGAGATGCACACGCCTGACAGCTCAAGATTCTGGTACAAGGACAGCTACCACGGGCTTTTTGAAAAAGGCCTTGAGCAGAGAAGGATAGACAAGGAATACGTAAGGAAGTGGCTGGCAGACCAAGGATACCTGGGGCAGGGAACAATGCCTGAGATACCTGATGAAGTGAGGATTGAGGCAGCAAACAGGTACATAACAGCTTATGAGCAGGTAACAGGGAGCAAGCTCAATGCAGTTCCAGGAGACGCAACAGAAAGAATCAGGAAAAACCTCGCAAGAAGGGGGTATATCTGATGGACAGGTTTGACTCAATAAGCCCGCTGGACTACAGGTATTATGCAGGAAACAGGGAGCTTTACAGCGAAATAAACAAATACCTCTCAGAAAAAGCATCAATCAGATACCTCCTCATTGCAGAGGAAAAGCTTGTTGAGGCACTCGCTGAAAACAGGGTGTGCAGCAAGGAAGTGGTGCAGGAAGTATCTGAGGCGTGCAGGAAAGTCACAGCAGAGGATGTATACAAGGAAGAGGAAAGAATCAAGCACGATATCCGGGCCCTTGTCAATTGCATCAGGTCAAGGGTTTCTGACAAGGCAAAGCCATATGTGCACTTCACAGCCACATCATCAGACATAATAGGGACTGCTGAGGCAGCGAGGCTTAAGGACGCTGCAAGCAATCTCATAATCCCGCAGCTGCTAAACCTTGAAAAAACCCTCATAGAGCTTGCAAGAAGGGAAAAAAACACGCTCCAGATAGGAAGGACACACGGCCAGCACGCAGAGCCCATAACATTCGGGTTTGCAATAGCTGAATACGTGAGCAGGCTTGGAGGGAGGATAATCGCCATAAAAGAGGCGGCGTCTAATCTTAGGGGGAAGCTGTCCGGCGCAGTAGGGAACTACAATGCATCATCGCTTTTCTTCAGGGAGCCTGAAAAGCTTGAGATAGACTACCTCTCAAAGCTCGGGCTAAAGCCGGCAACACACTCAACCCAGATAGTTGAGCCTGAATTCGTGACAGATTACATCCATGCTGCTGTTTCTGCATTCGGAGTCCTGGCAAACCTTGCTGATGACATGAGGCACCTCCAGAGGTCAGAAATCTCTGAAGTAGCAGAGGCGTTTGAGCAGGCCCAGGTTGGCTCCAGCACAATGCCCCACAAGAGGAACCCGATAAACTTTGAGAACGTAAAGTCAATGTGGAAAGCCTTCATGCCGAGAATGACAACCCTTTACATGGACCAGATTTCAGAGCACCAGAGGGACCTCACAAACTCTGCCAGCTCAAGGTTCGCCACTGAAATAATAGCCGGGCTCACGCTATCAGCAAACAGGCTCAACAGGATAATGTCAAAAATAACAGTTGATGCAGGCAGCCTCACAAAGAATCTTGAAAAAAACAAGGGCATGATATCTGCAGAGCCGGCATACATACTCCTCGCAGCCAGCGGGCATCCTGACGCCCACGAATATGTCCGGAAGCTCACCCTGAAAGCACACACATCAGGAAAAAGCATTGCAGAGCTGCTTTTCAGCGACAGGGAAGCAGAGCCTTACATAAAAAAGATGACTGAGCAGCAAATCAGCATCCTAAAAGAGCCGTCTTCCTACACAGGGATAGCAGCATCAAAAACAGAAAGCATATGCAGGCACTGGGAGGAAAGGCTATGGCCACAAGGATAGCCACCCTCGGCAGCCACTCAGCACTCCAGATACTCAAGGGCGCTAGGGACGAGGGATTCAGGACAATAGCCGTATGCGAAAAAAACAGGGAAGAGCCGTACAAAAGGTTTAAAGTGGCTGACAGGATAATAACCCTCAATTCATTCAAGGAATTCCCCTCAGTTGAAAATGAGCTCATATCCGAAAACGCCATAGTAATACCACACGGAAGCTTCACAGGAGCAATGAGCACAGAGCAGATAGAGCGGCTCAAGGTAAGCTACTTCGGCAACAAGAAAATACTCAAGTGGGAAACTGACAGGGAAATGCAGAGGGAATGGCTCAAGAAGGCAGGCCTTACGCTGCCAAGGATTTTCAGGAATCCGGAAGACATAGACGTGCCGTCAATAATAAAGTTCTATGGCGCAAAAGGGGGAAAGGGATTTTTCCTTGCGAAAAGCGGCAGCGAGTTTGAGCGAAAGATAAAGGAGCACCACGGCAAGGCGTACATAATACAGGAATACATAGTTGGAGCTCCGATATACATACACTATTTTTATTCCCCCCTTAATGACGAGGTTGAAGTGATGAGCTTTGACAAGAGATATGAAAGCAACGTGGACTCAATAGGAAGGATAGCTGCAAAAGACCAGCTTGACATGGGGCTTGACACCTCATACAATATAACAGGAAACGTGCCCATGGTTGTTCGCGAGTCGCTGCTGCCAGAGATTTTCAGGATGGGAGAGGCAGTAGTTGCCGCATCAAAGGCAATAGAGAAAAGGGGCATATTCGGGCCGTTCAGCCTTGAAACTGTAATCACCCCAGACCTGAAATTCTACGTTTTTGAGGTTTCAGCAAGGATAGTTGCAGGCACAAACCCCTACATAAACGGCAGCCCATACACAGACCTGAAGTACAGCGAGCCAATGAGCACAGGCAGGAGGATATCGCGGGAGATAAAGAACGCCATAGCATCAAACCAGGTTGAGAGGGTTCTTGGATGATAAGGGCTGTTATATCAAAAAATGAATAAAAAAAACAGGGTGTTTAAAATGGAATTGTGGATAATTTACAGCCTCATAGCGGCTGTTGCATTCGGAGCCAGCGTGATAGTGTACAAGCTGGGCTTCAGGGGAAATCCCAGCCCATTCCTTGCAGAGCTCCTCTTCGGGGCTGGAATAATCGCCGTATTCCTCATAGCATGGCTCATGAACAAGCCAGACTTCAGCGTTCCATTCGGCAGCGGGCTGCTGCTTGTAATTGCAGGGATAATCTGGGCAGCGGGGTACCTGATGATTACACTGGGGGTTGCAAGGAACTTTGAAATTTCCAAGATGTCACTAATCTACAACCTCAACTTCATAATCGCAGTGCTGCTTGGGATACTCGTGCTGAAAGAGCTTCAGTCAACAAGGGAACTCATAAGAACACTGCTGGGAGCGGCTGTAATGATAGTAGGCATATTAATAGTGAGCCTGAAATGATAGCCCAGGCAGAAATAAAGCGGATTGTTGAAAAATACGACCTTGATAAAGTCACAATAGGGACACTAGGGGGCCATTCAGCGCTTGATGTATGCAGGGGGGCAAAAGACCTCGGATTAAGGACAGTTGTCGTATGCCAGAAAGGAAGGGAAAAAACCTATTCCAGCCATTACAAGTCAAGGGGCGGCAGGGGAATTGTTGATGAGGTTATACTGGTTGACAGCTTTGCTGACATCGCAAGGGAGGAAGTCCAGGAAAAGCTAAGGAAGCTGAACACAATATTCATCCACAGCAGATACTTCTGGGTTTACTGCAACTATCCTGACATAGAAAACAAGTTCATGGTTCCCATATTCGGAACAAGGTCGCTGATAAGGGCAGAGGAAAGAGACCAGCCCAACAACCAGTACTTCCTTCTTGAGAAGGCAGGAATAAAAACACCCAGGCGGTTCAGCAAGCCAGAGGAAATAGACAGGCTTTCAATAGTGAAGGCATCAGAGGCAGAACGGCCTTACGAGAGGGAGTTCTTCTTTGTAAAAAGCCATGAAGATTACCTTAAAAAGTCAAGAGAGCTTGTAAAGGCTGGAAGGATAACCCCGGAATCCCTGAAAAAGGCGGTTATTGAGGAATTCGTGCTGGGGCCCCAGGTAAACCTGAACTTTTTCCATTCCCCCCTGACAAAAGAGCTTGAGCTTCTCGGGACAGACACAAGGAGGCAGACAAACATTGATGGCTTCCTAAGGCTGACTGCAAGGCAGCAGCTTGATTTAGGGGATGATGCAAGGCCAAAATACATAGAAAACGGGCATATGGCAGTAACATTAAAGGAATCGCTGCTTGAAAAGGCATATGAGCTTGGCGAGGGATTTGTAAAGGCAACACAGCAATATTACAAGCCAGGCATAATAGGGCCCTTCGCACTGCAGGGCGCAATAACCCCAGGCCCCCCAAAAGAGGAATTCATAATCTTTGACTGCAGCCTCCGCATACCAGGAAGCCCTGGAACAAGATACACGCCCTACGGCCACTACCTCTACGGCGAGGACATAAGCGTAGGGAAAAGGATTGCAATGGAGATAAAGGCTGCTATTGAAAACAAAAAGCTGATGGAGGTTTTGACATGATTCGGAAAGCAAAGGCAAATTTGTTGAATGCGTTTTATATAGGAAGAAGCCATTATATTCATTTCTCAAGCAATATTTGAAATGGGTTCGCAGGGGATTTGATAGAAAAGCTTATATACAACTTTAGTTTCCATTTGTAAACAAAAGTTTACAATGAGATTTAGGAACTATCTGGAGGATATGCTTGGAACCAAGGTTAGGATTAAGGTACTCAGGGAACTGCACAAGTACCCTACAAAAGTTTATACTATTAGGGAACTTGCAAGCTCTATAAAGGACGTAACGCATGCAGGCGTAAGAAAAGCGGTTATAGAATTGAGAAAATCAAATGCCATATTAATGGAACATCACGGACAGTCAAATAATATTGTGCTGAACAGGAAAAGCGCGATTTATGATGAATTCAAAACAATATTTGAGGAGGAATTGCAGGCATTTGAAAAGTTCAGGCAATTTCTTGCTGCCAGCGCAACGGGTAAAATAACTTCAATGGCTATTTTTGGCAGCATTGCAAAGAGAAGCGAGGTTCCTGAAAGCGATATAGATTTAGTGGTTATTTCATCTGATAAGGAAGAGGCGATGAGATTTATTGAAGCCAAGGCATCTGAAGTAATGCAAAAATACGGGAATGTGATTATTCCCATTGTGTTGAGCAGGAAGGAATTTCAGGACAGGAGGAAAAGCACTCTTGTTAATGAAGTGCTGGAAAAATATATAATGGTAATGGGCGAGGATATATGGGAACTGACACGGTAAATGTTGCTAGCAGCCTTTACAAGAATTACATCAAGAAGGCAGATGAATGCTTTGAATCCATGAACGACGCATATCAGAAAAGCCATTGGAATGTCTGCGTAATAGCTGCTGTGCATTGCGGTATTAATTCTGCTGATGCTCTTACCGTAAAATTCAAGGGTATAAGACATAGAGGAATCAGGCATGATGATGTTGCAAGGCTCCTGAATGAGATAAAACTAGACGATGTGAGCAAGAAGAACAGGCAGCTTTTGAACCTTTTAAGCCTGAAGAGCAGGGCTGAATATGAGCCAATTCTTATCAGCAAATCGGAAGCTGATGAAGCCATATTAAATGCAGAAAGATTTTATAAATGGATGAAAAGCGTGCTTCAAGAATGATTCTCATCATTGACTTTGGATCCCAGGTATCGCATCTGATAGCCCGGAGGATAAGGCAGCTTGGCGTTTACTCAGAGCTTGTCCACTGGACAGAGCCTGTTGAAAGCATAAAGTCAATGATGCCTGAAGGCATTATCCTGTCAGGCGGGCCAAGAAGCGTTTATGAGAAGGACGCTCCCACAATAAGCCCAGGTGTACTGAAGCTCGGAATACCTGTTCTTGGGATTTGCTACGGCCACCAGCTGGTTGCCCACCTTACTGGAAGCAGGGTTGTTTCAAGCAGCAAGGAATACGGCAGGGAGATGATGAGCATAAAAAAGCCATCCCAACTGCTGAAAGGCATGAAGAGGAAAGAGCAGGTATGGATGAGCCACGGGGATTCTGTCACTGAGCTGAAGCCAGGATTTGAGCTGCTGGCATCAACGCCAGACTGCAAAGTAGCAGCTTATGCAAATGAACCGGCAAAGATATTCGGGGTCCAGTTCCATCCAGAAGTCCAGCATACACTGAATGGAATCAGGATTCTTGACAATTTCCTCAGGATATGCAAGGCAAAAAGGAACTATTCTGCAAAGGGCATTGGCACCAGGCTGGCTGAAGAGGCAAAAAGCAGGATTGGCAGCATGGGCGTAATAATGGCAGTAAGCGGGGGAGTTGACAGCCTTGTCGCAGCAACCATCATAAGAAAGGCAACCAGGAATATACATCTCGTGTTTGTTGACAACGGGCTGCTCAGGAAAAATGAGGCAGAGCAGGTCAGGAAGACATTCCATGAGCTGGAATTTGAGAACTTCCATTTCATAGATGCCTCAGAATTGTTCCTCAAAAGGCTGAAGGGAGTTGTAGAGCCAGAGCAGAAAAGGAAAGTAATAGGGCACACATTCATAGACGTGTTTGAAAGGAAGGCTGCCGAACTCAAGAAGAGGCACGGAGACATAGAATTCCTGGGACAGGGGACAATCTATCCAGACAGGATAGAAAGCGCACAGCCATCAAAAACAGCATCGTTGATAAAGACCCACCACAATGTAGGCGGGCTGCCTGAAAAAATGAAGCTCAAAACAGTAGAGCCGCTACGAGACCTCTACAAGGACGAAGTCAGGGCTTTAGGGAGGTCTATGGGCATAAGTGAAGAGCTGCTTGAGCGCCACCCATTCCCAGGGCCAGGTCTTGCAATAAGGGTGATAGGAGAGGTCACAAATGAAAAGCTCAAAATCCTGAGAGAGGCTGACTTCATATTCATAGAGCAGCTAAAGAAGCACGGATTCTACAAAAAAACATGGCAGGCACTTGCAGCACTACTTCCTGTAAAGGCAGTGGGAGTCATGGGAGATGAGAGGACATACAGCTACATAATAGCCCTAAGGGCAGTCACAAGCAGCGATGCAATGACAGCGGACTGGGCAAAACTGCCATACACGCTACTGGAAAGGGCATCATCAGACATAGTAAAGAACGTCAAGGGAGTCAACAGGGTATTATATGACATAACACAGAAGCCCCCAGCCACCATAGAATATGAGTGATTTTGAATGGAAAAGTTTATAATACCCCCAGCCAGTAATACGAAAGATTTATAATCCCCTTATGCAGTATTCAGCAAAGATACTGGTCTTCAACAAGGGTTAATCTGTTATATAGAGGTGGGCAAGTGGGCTTATTCGGGTTTATGAAAAAAGGCGGGGAAAACAAGGGCCAAAAGGAGCTAATGCCCCAAATGCAGGAGTTTGAACTTCCCCCTCCCCCTAAAATAGAATCATTCTCCTCAGACCTGCCAGTATTCTCCGGAGCCAGCACATCTCCAACCACGCTCCAGCCATTAGCGCCATTAGACAGCTCAACTTCTGCTAACATGCCAAAACCAGCGCCATTCCCTGAACTGGACAGCCTGCCTGAAATCAAGCCATTCAACTACAATTCATACGAACAACAAGCAATACCTGCTCCTTTGCAGCAGCAGCCATTCCAGCCCGACATTCCAAAAACCGCACCTGTTCCACAATGGGCAGCGGCTCCTATAACCCCGATTAAAGAAACAGACATGAAGGAAATGACCCGAATCACAGAGTTCACTCCCAAATTGGCTGAAGAATCCAAAGAGCCTGCGGCGCATGCAGAGGAAAAAAAGTATGAGGAGCCACACATATTCATAAAAGACTACAAGTTCAGGCAGATTGTGGAAGACCTGGATGAGATAGCAGGCTATAATCAGGCTGGCCCTGATTTTGAGAGAATCAGAAATTCAAGCGAGAGTGAATACGAAAAGTTGAGCATATGCCTTGAGGATATGCAGCGAGGCATGATGTTCATGGATAAAACTTTGTTTGAGGTTTAAAAATGAGCACACCAGTGTTTGTCAAGGTTGAAAGATACAAGAAGGTCCAAACAGCAATAGACCGAGTCAAGAAACGGCTTGAAGATGCCAAGATAGTCTTCAAGCGAATCAACGAGCTTAAAACTGAGGAGGAGCATGAGCTGGGCGCTTGGCAATCTGAGCTGGCCAGGATTGAAAACAAGATTTCCAACATCCAGTCAGCCCTCTCAAAGCCCAGATAGGAGAACCAATGCCAAGCGACATCCTTTATATGGGAATAGAAAACCCCAATGTAATAAGAAAAGGGGTGCTGGAGTCATCAAAAGACCTCATCCAGTTCCTGCAGAAATACGAGAAGCTAAAGGCGATAAGGGCAGAAAAGCAAGCCCAGATAGCGAAACTCAGGATAATATACGATGACATCTTAAGCATGATCCCAGAGATAAAATCAGAGCTCCCTAAAATAGATGTCAAGACGCTCCCAAAATGGGATGTGCGAATGAAAGAGGAACTGCCTGCAGAAGAGCATGAAATCGCTGAGCCCGGCTCTGAGGAAAAAAAGATTCCCAAAAAAAGAATGCCCAGCGTTGACAGGCTGGAAGCAGAATTGAATGATATAGAGCAGAAGCTCAAATCAATAGCATAAGGACACACAAATGGAAAGAGTGCCGCTGCCAAGAATGTTCATGCTCACAAGCATGATAGGATTCCTTGTTGTCACTGTTTACACTGCATCCGGCAAAATAGACCTTAAATGGGGCTTTGCATTTGACTTCGCATTTGCACTGATGTTCATAGCATCCATGATATCAATAACCCCTCCTTCTGTTGAAAAGCCAGAAAGGCCTATCCTATCAAGGGCTGCACTTTCAGGGGCTCCGGCACAGTCCACTTCTGTTATGGGGCTGATATCCAGGAAGGTGCCATCAGGGAAAAAGCCATCAAAAAAGCCAGCGAAAAGAGCAGCAAAGCCATCCAGCAGGAAAAAGGCCACTAAACCAGCTGCCAGAAGAAGGAAGCGCTAAAAAGCTGCGGATGCCCTTGGGAGAAACCGCAGTTGAAAAACGACCAAAGGGAGTTTTTCAAAGTTCTCAATACTAAAAATTATAAACAAATAGCTGTTCTTTAATCCAATGAAAACAAAAATACTGCCAATATTCCTTGCATTTGCCATAATAATAAGCTCAAGCGCTGGTGCAGAGGCTTACAGGAAAGGCCATATGAAGCTCCTGGCAGTCTCTGAACAGCAGGATGGCTACTCAGGGCTTTCAGCAGACTTATACCTTGAAATCCAGCCTGGAGAGGGAAAGGTATTCATAGAGTCATTCCCGCTCACCAAGATGGACACCCAGATATCCACCCGGTTTGCCAAAGAGATAGCATGCACTGAATTCCAGTTTGACTGCGACAAGTATAACTTCTTTTACACAATCAAGGCAGACACTGCTCTTGTAGGAGGGCCAAGCGCTGGTGCAGCGGCATCAGTCCTTACAGTGTCAGTAATTGAGGGCATTCCTACAAGGGATGATGTTGTTATGACAGGAACAATAAACTCAGGCGGCCTTATAGGCCCTGTCGGAGGGCTCAAGGAGAAGATAACTGCTGCAAAAGAGGCTGGCCTGAAAAAAGTCCTCATACCAGAAGGGGAGAGGTATTACAAATCAGGCAACTCAACCAACCAGAGCACAGACCTGTCTGATTATGGGAAGAACTTGGGCATTGAAGTAATAGAAGTGAGCGACATAAAGGAGGCATTATACCAGTTTACAGGGAAAAAAACAGCCGAATCCAACCCTGACTTCGGGATTGAGCAGTCTTACATAGAGACAATGAAAAACCTCGCATTTACAATATGCAATGAAAGCATCTCTTCAGAACTGCTGATTGAGAACAATACACTCCTGACAGCCCAGGCATCAAGTGCGCAACCATCAAAAGCGCAGTCAAATTATGCTGACTCATACAGCATTGCCAGAAACCTGAGCAAAAGGGGGCAGGATGAACTTAAATCAGGGCATTACTACTCGGCAGCGAGCTATTGCTTCGGGGCAAACGTGCGAAACAGGTATTTACTCCTTGAAGCCCAGAACTACACAAAAAGCGAATTGCCCAGCCAGATTCAGCAGACAAAAACAGACGCAGAAACCATGGAAAAGGGCATTCCAGAATCAGCCACAATAACAGATTTTCAGGCATATGCGGCAGTAAAAGAGCGGCTGATTGAGGCATACTACAACCTGAACACCTCAGCCAGCTATAATGACCAGAACAGGATTCATGATGCACTGTTCTACCTTGCATACGCCCAGGAAAGAGTGATGAGCGCCAGGGCGTGGGCGCAGTTCCTCGGAAAGGGCTCACAAAAGCTGGCTGCTGACAAGGAAGTGCTGGAAGCCTCGTGCAGGAGCAAGATATCGGAGGCTGAAGAGAGGTACGAGTATTCGCAGATTTATATCCCGGAAAGCATACTGCCATCAAGGAAAGACATAGACAGGGCGTATGATGACCTCAAAAACAAGGATTACGGGCTTTGCCTTTCAAAAGCCTCAAAGGCCAAGGCAGAGTCAGATGTGCTTTTAAGCTCACTAGGGCTTGATGACGGCGACATCAGCAAGCTGGTTGCGAGGAAACTGGAGGCAGCAAAAAGAACAATATCAAGAAATACGAACAAGGGGATATTCCCAATAGTAGGATACAGCTATTATGAATACTCCACTTCACTGAACCAGACAGACCCTTACTCATCGCTTTTGTATGCTGAATATGCGCTAGAACTAAGCGACATGGACATATACTTCAAGGAGCCAAAATCCAACCCTGCAACAGGCACCAACCAGACAATAATTGAGCTCTGGCAGAGACTTCCATTGCAGCTGCCAACTGAAGCAAAAAACTATGCGATTTTTTCCATCGGACTGATTTCAGGGGCTGTTATAACACTTGCCATACTCAAAGCCAGAAAAAGGCGGATAGTCAAAAAAGCATCCCTCAGAAGGCGTTGAAATCCTGCAGAACTATCTGTTCTTCATTTCCTTCTTATTATGCACACTAAACCCTGGGAAGGCCCCCTTTCGGGAGCCTTCCTGGGAAAAGAGGTGATAAATATGGCTATTTTTCACTCGTAAATAGCTTTTCTATGTTTACACTTTAAAGTAGTATCTCTTATATTTAAATTTTTCGCTTGCGAAGTTTTATATATTGCACAGGACAGAATAAATAACAGGTGAAACTTTGGAGCCCATAATAAAGCTGAACAACGTATCTGTCAGCATAGGGCAGAAAAAAATCCTCAACAGCATCAACCTTGAGATATTCAGGGGGGAGGTTTTTGGAATAGTTGGGCCGAGCGGGCATGGAAAAAGCACACTTTTAAGGACTATAATAGGCTTCCTGAAGCCGACACAGGGCACAATCAGGGTTGAATCCGGCGACAGGCAATTATTCGGGTTTGCAACACAGGATAACTCATTCTATCCTGAACTTACAGTCCAGGAAAACATCAGGTATTTTGGCAAGATATACAACCTGAAAGATAGCGAGATTGAAAAAAATATGGAATCAATGCTGAAAATAGTCCAGCTTGAGAACCACAAAAATATGCTTTCAAAAAACCTTTCAGGAGGAATGCAGAGGAGGCTGGATATAGTGTGCGCAATGATACACAACCCGAAGATACTGATACTTGACGAGCCAACCACCGGGCTTGACCCGATGCTAAGAAAAGACATGTGGCACCTGATAACGACACTCAACAGCATTGGGACAACGATAATACTATCATCCCACATGCTTGACGAGGTTGAACTGCTCTGCAGCAGGGTAGCCATATTGAAGAACGGAACAACTCGCTATTCATTCAGCATAAGCGACCTGAAGTACATGTCACCAACCCAGGAGATTCACCTCATACTCTTCCCCGGGCAATATGAGCCCCTGGCCGAGCATCTTAAGTCAAACAGCATAATATCGCATTACAGGATAGAAAAGGGCGAGGCATACCTATACACGCAGGACGCCAGCACAGCAATATACTGGGTGCTTTATGCTGCAAAGGAAATGAATGAGAGAGTGCTTGACCTTGACATAAACCAGATGAGCCTGCAGCAGATTTTTGAAGAAGTGCAAAAATAAACCGAAAATGAAGCTTCTTGCAATAATCAGGAAAAACATCACAATCCTGCTCAGGAACAGGCTATCAACATCCCTGATACTCCTTGGACCAATAGCGCTTCTTGTGCTGATAGGAGTTGGATTCAACACCAACTCCCCGCTTGGAATCAAGGTGGGCGTTTATGCTGACAAAAACAGCGAAATCACAAATGACTTCATCGCAAAGCTGGGCAAAACCAACTTCACAATAGAAAGGTACGAATCAGAGCAGAAGTGCAGTGAAAGCGTGATAAAAGGAAGATCGCACTTGTGCATTGCCTTCCCAAATGCCAAGAACGGCTCATCAGGCGAGAAAAGGCAAAAAGTCAAATTCTATGTAGATTACTCCAGGTATAACCTTGTGTGGACACTGATAAACAGAATCAACCAGCAGCTTACACTGGCATCAAACGAGGTCAGCATAGACCTTACAGACGACCTGCTTAATTCGGTTAAGAGCAATTACATAAAGCTCCAGGAACAGCAGGAAAGCATCAAATCAATACAGTCAGGGATTGACTCAATAAACACGCAGCTTGACTCGCTGGACTTGGGATACAGATTCAACTTCAACACCACAAGCATGGACAGGCTGCTGGCAGAATCAGGGAACAGCAGGCAAAAAATCCAGAATTTCAGGGATTCAACAATCTCGGATCTGGATGACAGCCAGGCCAAATTAGACGGGCTTCAGGCACAGGCAATCCATACGCGCGCCATGCTTGACGAGCAGAACAGTAAGCTGAAGCAGACAAGAAAGGTAATGCAGAAGGCATATGACACAATCAACTGCTCAAGGATAGATCACCAGGACCTTTCGCCTTACATTTACAATGAAGACCTGTTCTTCCAGAAAATGGCAGAAAAAAATTCCGAATGCTCAATACTTCTCACTACAATAAACCAGCTGAACGAATACATAGCTGCCAACGAGCAGCAAATACAGGCAATTGACCAGCTGCTTGAGGGAATCCAGGTTTCCAAGGCGAAAATCAGCAGCATGAAGGAAAAAACAGATGCAGCGCACAAGGATACCATGGAATCACTTTATTATGCAGACGCCAACATAAACCTCATGAAAAGCCAGCTTAACAACGCGTCCAACGAGCTTTCTGAAAAGCAAATCTCATTAGGCACGAAAATGGGCGGCATCAAGAGTTCAGTCAGGAAAGACTCAGAGCTGTTTGCAGGAATGGAGGCAGACATAGGCAAATCAGCAGACCAGCTCAGGAAGATAACAGACATAGAGCCATCAAGCATAATAAACCCATTTACCACAACAATACAGGGAGTGGCCACTGAAAGGAAAGCCTACGAGTTCATGATACCAATACTCTTCGCAATACTGATAACATTCGTCGGCATATTGTCCGCCTCAACGCTTGTAATAAAAGAAAAAAAATCCAAAGCCCTGTTCAGGAACCTTATCTCCCCATCCAATGACATCACATTCATAATCGGAACATACCTCACATGCCTCATTGTCCTGGTAGGGCAGCTGCTATTCCTGCTCCTGATAGCCAGCTTAGTCCTTAATGTCTCGCTCGGAACCAACCCGCTGAACATACTCTGGCTAATCATACTCTCCTGCTCTGCATTCATATTCATAGGAATGATAATAGGATACATATTCAAGACAGAGGAGATAGTAGTCCTTACTGCTGTATGCATAATTGCCCTGACGATATTCTTCTCAGGAATAATACTCCCTCTAGAGAGCATAAAGCCTCCGCTTAACATCATCACCAGCATAAGCCCCTTCTCATCCACAAGCCAGGCCATGAACAAGCTCATGATACTCGGACAGGATATGCAGGCCATAGGCAGGGAAATCCAGGACCTGTCAATAAAGCTTGCAGCCCTGGCAATCCTTGTAGTCGCAACGTACAAAATAGGCAAGAAAAACGTGATATGAAACCAAGGACAGCAGCCTTAATTGCTTTTTCCATAATATTTGCAGCAGGAGCCAGCCTCATCCTGATGAACAAGCCCAAAAATAACGCCACAGGATACGAAGCCATCAATATGCCAATAGAGCAGGCTTTTGATTACAAAATACTCTTCTGCTCAGAATCCGGCTGCCTCAGCGAAATCAAGCGCTTGATACAAGGCAGCATCAAGGCAGACTGCGCAATGTACAATTTTAACCCTTACCTTATGAATGGCTCAGAAAACAAGGCATTAAGGATAGTGACAGACAGCAACTACAAATCCAGCTCCCCATTAATAAGGAATGACAACAGAAGCAGCCTGATGCACAACAAATTCTGCATATTTGACAGCAGGACAGTCCTAACCGGCTCATTCAACCCAGGCAGCAGCCCCTCTGACAGGAACAACATGATAATAATCAACTCCCCAAGCCTTGCCAGGATTTATGAAGCAGAGTTTGAAGAGCTCTGGTCAGGAAAATTCGGAGGGGGGAAAAGCACAACCAACAGGATAATGCTGAACAATACGCTGGTTGAAATATATTTCTGCCCTGAGGACCACTGCGCGCTTCAGGTTGAGAGGCAGCTTGAAAAAGCCAGCTCAAGCATTTACTTCATGGCATACAGCTTTACTCACAGGGGAATAGCCAATGAGCTGGTGCTAAATTACAGGAAGGGGGTTGAAATAAAAGGGGTGTTTGACAGCAGCACAGGGACAGATGCATACAGCCTTCTCAATGCGCAGGGAATAAATGCCAGGATTGACAAAAAAAAGGGGATTATGCACCACAAGGTGTTCATCATAGACAACTCAACTGTGATAACAGGAAGCTTCAACCCAACAAACAATGCAGACACAAAAAACGACGAGAATGTGCTGATAATCCACAACAGGGAAGTGGCTCTTGAATACCTGAAGGAGTTTGAGAGGGTGTGGGAATGAAAACGAAATATTTATATATTAAAATGTACATCTGTGTAAAATAATATACAACTGTGCTCAAAATGGTAAGTGTCGCTGGCAGTTCAATACTGGGATTGTTCTTTAAAGACCCGGACGGGGTCTTTCACATAAGAGAGATAGCGCGATTAACTGATTTGCACCCGAATACTGTGCTTAAAGAGGTTAAAAAACTAGTGAACCGCGGCTTTCTTATAAGAAAGAAAACCAAAATAGCTGTAGAGGTAAAGGCAAACAGGGAAAATGAGCTTTTTTATTTTCATAAAAGACTGAATAATATTGAAAAACTGTATGAGTCTGGCTTGATAAATTACTTATATGATGCGTATAACTCTCCGGAAGCGATAATACTGTTTGGCAGTTACAGCAGAGGAGAGGACACAATGAGAAGCGATATAGACTTAGCGATTGTTACGAAAAAGAGCCTGGATTTGGAATTCGGCAGATATGAAAAAGCCCTAAAACGTAAAATACAGATTTTTGAGATTAAGATTGAAACAACTAACAAGAATTTATTGACAAACGTGGCGAATGGAATAGTCTTAAAAGGTTATCTTAATCTGCCATGAACACATTTGAATATTTTATGGAAAAGGGAGATGTTAAAAAAGTATCTAAAGACTTCGCGCTAGCACGCTCTTTAATTGAGTCTGCTGACATGAGAATAAGGTTTGTTTCAAAGGAGAATGTCAATGGGGAATCGGCAACAATAATATATGAGCAGGTTTACGATGCCTTAAGGGAACTATTGGACAGCATACTTGCATTGGAGGGCTATAAGTCCTACTCTCATGTGGCAAGCATTATATATCTCAGAAAATATCAGGAATTCACTCCAGCAGAGATTAACAAGCTGGACGAAGCACGACGAAAAAGAAATAATTCAAAGTATTATGGCGAGCAGACTATACCTGAGGAAACTAAAGAGCTGCTGGCATTTTATCTGGTTGTGAGGCCAAAACTTGACAAAAAGATAAAAGAGCTGGGCTTATGAAAATGGTTGACTTAGTAATAGTTGGCTCTGTTGCCATAGACTCCATAGAAACGCCTTTTGGAAAGGCAGACAATGTACTCGGAGGAGCAGCCACTTACTCAAGCATTGCCGCCTCTTTCTTCTGCAAGCCAGGAATTGTTGCAGTCGTTGGCAATGATTTCCCAAAAGAGCATCTGGATTTGCTGAAAAGCAGGGGAATAGACATTGAAGGGATAGAGAAAAAGGGAGCTTCATTCAGGTGGAAGGGATATTATGAATATGACATGAATGAGGCAAAAACAATAAACACCGAACTAGGAAGCTTTGCTGATTTCAAGCCGCAGCTTCCAGAGGAATATACGAATGCAAGGTATGTGTTCCTGGCGAATATAGACCCCGAACTCCAGCTTAATGTTCTCGGGCAGATAAAAAAGCCAAAGCTCGTTGTAATGGACACAATGAACTACTGGATAAACACTAAAAGGGAAAAGCTCCTGGAAGTGATGAAAAAAGTTGATGTATTGCTGCTGAACGACAGCGAGGCAAGGCAGCTTTTCCAGACTCCAAACCTTGTAAAAGCAGCTGGCAACGCACTTGAACTGGGGCCGAAGTATGCAATCATAAAAAAAGGGGAGCATGGGGCATTGATGTTCACAAAGAACAGCCACTTCAGCGCGCCAAGCTACCCCCTTGAGAATATCAAGGACCCGACAGGATGCGGGGACAGCTTTGCAGGAGCGTTCATAGGATACCTTGCAAAAACAGGCGATGAAAGCGAACAGCATATCAGAAAGGCAATAATATACGGCAGCACAATCGCAAGCTTCAATGCAGAGGACTTCAGCCTGAACAGGCTTAAAAGGCTGACAAAACAGGAAATAGAGCTGAGGTACAGGGAGTTTGTTGATATCAGGAATTTTTAATCATTTCTTAAGAAACTCAACTTCTTTTTTCCTAACAGCAGAATCCAAAGGCGTCTCCAAGCACACAGGCATGCCTGACTTTCTGATTATTCCCCTGAAAAAGCCAATATCCGTATCTGCCTCAAAAATGCTTAAGTGCTTATCCTCTCCCTTCAAGGTGCCTGAAAGGTGGAAATAATGCGGCTTCAGCTTCACGAATTCCCCTATGTAATCCTTGTAGTCCATCTTCAGCTGGGAGGCGGTTGCAACAGCATGCCCAAAGTCAAGGCAGAACTTAAACCCGTTGTCAGTGAACTGGGCTATCTCCCCAGGGCTATAGCCAACATCACTCATATCCTCATCCACCAGCAAGAGGTTCTCAATGCACATCCTCCTGTCAAAAAACTCTGTGAGAAAAGAAAGCGAATTCTTCAGCGGCTCCCTTATTCCAAGCACATTGGAATTGAAGCCTGCATGAACAACTATCCTGTCTGCCTTCAGCTCGTCAGCCACTTTCACAGCCTCCTTGACTATAGCTTCATTTAATTTTCTGGCTTTCGGATTTGACGGGTTAAACCCGAAAGAGTAGTGGGCGCAGTGAATCCTGTACTTCTTCCTGAAGCCAGGAAACACCCCTTCCGGATTTCCAGGCACAGGAAGGATTTCAACAAAGTCCGCAAAATCAATAGCCTTTTCTGTTACCCGGTTATGGCTGTAGAACTTTATTCCAACTTCCATAAAGGGCAGATAAGCCTGATTATTTAAAATTCTTTGGTTGAACAGAAAACCTTTTAAAACGCCTCAAAATAGCCCATTCCATGGACACAGGAATGAATTATGCTGTAAAAGACTTAAAACTTGCAGCACAGGGAGCGCTCAACATAGAGTATGCTGAAAGCCAGATGGGCGCGCTAATGGCTGTCAAGGCCCGCTTTTCAAGGGAAAAGCCGCTGAAAGGGCTTAAAATCGGAATGGCCCTTCACCCTTCAAAGGAAACAGCAGCCCTTGTAAGAACCCTTATAGCTGGCGGGGCTGAAGTGGCCATATGCGCATGCAACCCGCTAAGCACGCAGGATGATGTTGCCGCAGCATTGGCAAAAGAGGGAGTGGCCATCTATGCGTACAAGGGCGAGACAAAGGAGGACTACTACTCATTCCTCAGAAAAGTCATAGAGACTCAGCCGAACATAACCATTGATGACGGGTGTGACTTAATCAGCGAGATACACACCAACTATCCTCAATTAATAAACTCAATAATTGGAGGCTGCGAGGAAACTACGACTGGAGTTATAAGGCTCAGGGCAATGGAGAAGGACAAGGCACTGAAATACCCCATAATAGCTGTAAACGACAACAAGACAAAGCACCTCTTTGATAATTTCTATGGAACCGGCCAATCCACGATTGACGGAATATTAAGGGCTACAAACATACTTTTTGCAGGCAGAACAGTAGTTGTATGCGGATATGGCGACTGCGGAAAGGGTGTTGCATTGAGGTCAAAAGGAATGGGAGCCAGCGTAATAGTAACAGAAGTAGACCCATTCAAGGCACTGCAGGCGAAATACGACGGCTATATTGTAATGCCCATGATGGAGGCTTCCAAGCAAGGCGATATATTTGTAACAGTAACCGGGGACAAGCATGTCATAAGGGCAGAGCATATGAGCAGCATGAAGGAAGGGGCGATGATGTTCAACTCAGGGCATTTTGATGCAGAAATTGATTTGGAAGGGCTCAGCAAAATAACCCAAAAAAAGACAAGGGTAAGGCCATTCCTTGACGAATACCTCCTGAAAAATGGAAAAAGGGTTTATGTAGGCGGAGAGGGACGGCTAATCAACCTCGTAGCAGCAGAGGGGCACCCAAGCACAGTAATGAGCACATCATTCTGCGGTCAGGCATTGGCTGCCGAATACATAGCAAAAAACAAGGGCAAACTACAGAACGAAGTGATAACCCTCCCACAGGAGATAGACCAGGAAATATCCAGGCTGCAGCTAAAGGCACTTGGACTAAGCATAGATGAGCTCACTCCAGAACAAAAGAAATACCTCTCCAGCTGGCAGGAAGGAACATAATCATAATCTGTTTTTTTCTATCTTCTCCCAAAAAGATTATTCCAATAGAAACTATTAAATATCAATATAGCAAAGGAACTTACTAAAGAGGCATATCTATGAAGCAATCAAAAGCACAGGCAGCCATGGAATTCATGATGACCTATGGCTGGGCCCTGCTCGTCATAGTAGGGGCAATAGCAGCTCTTACCTTCCTGGGAATCCTTGACTTCAACAAGTTCCTTCCAGACACATGCTCTTTCCCGCAGGGTTTTGAATGCCTTGAAAGCGCTGTAATAAGCCATTCCACCAACAGCCTTGACTTTGCAGTGAAAAATGACTACGGATTCAGGATTAACCTGACAGGGGTAAGCGAGGATACAAGCTCCAGCGATGACTGCAACTCGCCAGGCATACAGGCATGCACAGGGCTGGGATGCTCGCCTGCGGCAATACCCAACGGAATAGTGTTTGATGTTGACCAGAAGGGCGTCATAAGGATAACCTGCGCATCCATACCCTACGGGAGGTTCAAGGCCAATGTCGTCCTTAATTTCTACAGCTTCCAGTCAGGCCTGACACACCATACCACTGGCCAGATAAGGGGGCAGGTAACTTCCTGACCTGAATAAATTTATATATCGTCCTGCCGCAGGAATCCTCATGAAGGCCCAGGTAAGCACAGAATACCTCATTGTAGTGAGCTTTGCCCTGCTTCTCACAATACCAACAATAGTAATCTTCTTTTCCCAGTCCACAGACAACATAGAGCAGGTAAACAACCAGCAGGCAAAGCAGATAGCCAGAAAAATAATAGACAGCGCTGAAAGCGTCTACTACCTTGGCAAGCCATCAGCAACCACCCTGAAGGTTGTAATGCCAGGAGGCATACAAAAAATTGACATAACAAACAGGATGATTGTAATAACCATAGACGAAAGGGCGGGCCCGACAGACATAATAGAAGTTTCTTCTGTAAACCTCACAGGAAGCCTATCTCCAAGCTCAGGCGTAATGCACATAAGGGTTGAAAATATTGGAGACATGGTCAACATCTCCTACAGATGACATGAAAGCGCAATTATCAATTGAATTCGCCTACGCAGTTGCCATAGCACTTATTATCCTGATATTTCTGGCATTTGCGGTAAACAGCCAGCTCAGCGGAATAAAAGAAGACCGGAATGTCTTCCTGATAAGGGACACTGCCTCAGGCATAAGAAGCGAAATCTTCATAGCATCCGATGCCCAGGACGGGTATGAGCGGGTTTTCAAAATACCCCATAACCTTTCCGGAATGGAGTTCAACGCAACAATCCAGAACAGCACGATAATCCTCGGAACTCCGGATTTTGAGTACATTCTCAGGATTCCATACGCAGCAGGCAACATAGAAAAGGGCGACAACAGAATCAGGAAATCAGGGGGTGTGGTCTATATCAACTAAGGCGCAGACATGGATGATGGACCTGATAATCGGGGTCATCATATTCACCGCAGTGCTTGTAATTTACATGAGGGTGAGCTCAAACTTCTCAGACAAGGATGAAAGGCTCCTGCAGGAATTGAAGGCAGACTCGGCATTCATCTCCCAGTCATTGGTGAGCGAGGGCTATCCCTCAGGCTGGAATTCCTCCAATGTCCAGAAAATAGGGCTTACAGACGGGAATTACATACTGAACTTATCCAAGGTAAGCGAGGCATCCAGGATAAATTACACTGACATGAAAGCCCTCATGGGGACGAGGAATGAATTCATAGCATTATTTGAAGACTCCAATGGAAACGTGCTTAACCTTGGCGTGTGCGGAATTGGAAATCAGCCTCCAGCCAACATAAGCCCGGACTACTGCGAAAATGCCTCCATATCTGCAAGCTCCATTGCAAAGTCAGAAAGGCTTGTCTACAACAAGAAGATGATAAAACTGGCAGTATATTCCTGGAGAACATGAAAGGCAGAAAGGGCTATTATTTCAGCATGGACGCATTCCTCGCAGCGTCATTAATACTCCTAGGACTATTCCTGATGTCAATAATCTATGTCAAGGAGCAGTCAGCTGCATCAGGAAGCTTTTCCAAAGATGCCATAGGCATGCTGTCCACAATAAAAGTAAGCGATACAAGCAACCCATACATCAGCGAGCTAATCAGCAACGGCACAATAAAGAACTCCAACCTCACCATCCTGGAGCAGATAGGGGCATTATGGGCTGAAAACAAGACAGATTACGCCAGAAAGCTGGCAGAGAACCTCACATCAGAGCTGATACCCCAAAATTATGGGTTCGCGATTTACGCTGACAGCGAACTGATTTACAGCAACAACAAAAGCCAGGGAACCAGCCTCACTGTTTCAAAAATCCTTGTATCAGGCATAACAAAAGACAAGCCATTCAGGGGATACTCAACCAAGATAATCCTGACAAGCATCCAGGCAAGAACAACAAGCTCATACATATACTTCGGGGGGTTCATAGGCGAGGGGAACATAACGCAGGAGCTCATACTTCCAAACCGGACAAGCCTGATAAAGGAGGCATATCTTGAGCTTCAAAGCAGCGACAACTTCACGCTCTACATAAACTCAGCCAAATCAGGAACATACACAAAAAGCCAATCCACAACAGGAAACAGGGCAGACAACTGGACAATCAGCAGCCAATACACCAGCAACTTCAAAAACGGAACCAACACGATAAACATAACATACAACACAACAGGCTACATAACAGGGGGCATGATGAGGCTCACATACAACACCCAGCAGCTGAATGACACCGAGACATCATATTTCCAGGACACAAACACCGCAACAAGAAGAGAACCCCTCCCAGGCATAAAAGGGATAATAAACATCTACTCCTCAATATACATACCAGGGAACCTCACAGCAATGGCCATACACCTGCATTATAGCAGCGATTACAACACTTACATGAACATAGGAAACAACTCAGTCTACAGCTCTCAAACAGCAGGAGAACAGACAGCAGACATACCTGACGCACAGCTGTCTGCAAAGCTTGACTACGCTGCAATAAGCCAGCGGACAGTTCCAATAAGGCTTGGCTCTGGCGCAGGAAACCAGACAATAATCGGGCAGGGAACAGCAGACATAGTGCTGGCCAACGACGCATCAGGCTCAATGGAGTGGTGTGCAGGAACAAACTGCTCCACAGCAGTCCTCGGGCCAAAAAGATATTGCAACACGCAGGCCAATTACAGGCCTGAAAACGGGACTTATTGCGACTGGGCAACTGAGAGCTACACAATAGTCAACAACGGGCCAGTCTGCAGCGGAAGGTGGCACGCCTACTGCACATCCAATGACTCAAGGAAGATTGACATAGCCCTGAACGCCAGCAGGATGTTCTCAAACACTGTGCTCTCAACAGCAGGAAACCAGCTTGGAACAGTTGAATACACAAACCCGTGGGATAACGTAATCCCGCAAAACGGCACATGGAACAGCAGGTATTCACCATTCCCAGACAGCATAGCCGGAAGGCAGAACCTCACATCAAATGCAACAGCAATCTCCCAGCACCTTGGCAAATACCTTGACGCCTACTGGGGAACTTGCATCTGCTGCGGGGTCCAGGAGTCTGTAGACATGCTCACCAAGCTCAGCAACTCAACCAGAAAAAGAAGCATTGTCATAATGTCAGACGGCGAAGCAACAGACAAGTGCACAGGAGTGGGAACAGGAAACGCCAAGACAGACGCAATAAAAGCGGCACAGGACGCCTGCACAAACTACAACATCTCAGTCTATGCAGTAGGCTTTGGAACAGATGCAGACACTTCAACACTCCAGTCAATGGCATCATGCAACGGCTCCTACTACAACGCCACAAACGTCCAGCAGCTGGCAGACATATACCAGCAGATTGCCAACAAGCTGGTAACAATAAGCTACTCAGCACAGGAAATCAACACCACAGGCTCAGGAAGCTTCAACGCAGCGCTGTACGGTGACTCCTACATAGAGCTTAACTACACACCCTATTCCACAGCAGAGTTCAGCAAAATACCGATAACCCTTGAAACAGCCAGGTTCGGCAACAACATAACAACCGGAACACTCAACATACCAGAGAACACCACACTCACAGCAGCCAAGTTCACCTCATACTCAGGCGACAAGTGGACAGACAACTTAACAGTTAGGAACACAGCAGAACACAACCCCTACCAGCTAAGCAGATGGAGCAACGACTACGCCACACTCGGAGACCCTTACATAATAGACGCTCCCCCATCAATATTCACAAAAGGAGAAAACACAATACTCCTATCAACAGGCCTTAACCCAGCAAACCACACCGGAGGCTCGCCAGACAACAGGGCAATATACACGCTATCAATAGACGCATCAACAAGCTACACCCCAGTGCTCAGCTATGCTGACGGCTGTAACTGGACAATAAACTATGAAGATGGGACAACAGGCACAATAAGCATACCCTCAGGCTACAACGGGACAAAAAGCTGCAACTACCAGAACAGCTCATACGACCAGAATGACGCGATAGACACATCAGCATACAGCCTGTTCCAGAAGCTGGACACAGACAAGAACGGAAAACTAAACGTGATACTAAGCCAGGAAGACCTGCAGCTGAACACAGCCACAATCAACAACATCCCATCACTCTGGGGGCCGGCAGTGATAGAGGCGAGAATATGGCAGTGACCGGGAAAAAAGGCATATTCTTCACAGTGACAGCAGCCATGCTGCTGTTAGCACTTGCAATAATGCTGTCAATGCAGGCAACCTACCAGCCAACAGACAGGACAGTGACAGAAACAAGAATAACAAGCATGAACGACTTCGCAAAAAGCGTCCAGAACGACCTGCAAAGAGGGCTTTACATAACAGGATTCAGGGCCATAATAAGCATGGATGCATACGCGTCAAACGGCACATTCCTCAACAGCAGCCAGGCAAGCTTCAGGGAGGCGGTAATCAACGGCAGCATAAACGGCCAGCCAATGGAGCTGATGAAAGACACAACATTCGCCAACTGGACAGCAGGCATCAGCACAAAATCCAAAGAGCTGGACATATACACGAATATAACAGCAGACAGCATCACCATAAGGCAGCAAGACAGCTGGACACTGCTCATAGAGTCAAACATCACCATAAACATCACAGACTCGCTCAACACCGCAACATGGCACATAAACAAGACTGTAACAACAACAATAAGCATAATAGGACTTGAAGACCCGCTCTTCACGCTCAACACCCAGGGAATGGTCTCAAGGACAATAAACAGCACGCAATACGAAGGAGCATACACAAGCCTGAACGACACAACAAGCCTGAAGGCACACATAGACAACCACTACTACGCCAACTCAACAGGGCCGAGCTTCCTGATGAGGCTGGAAGGGAATTACGCCAGCTCAGCATACGGCATAGAAAGCATAGTAAACATACCAGAACTCCAGCAAAGCGGAGCCCCCCAATACCAGCGAAGCATGGTAGACTACAAATACTTCGGAAACCTCACAACAACAGGGCTCTACAAGATAGCCAACACATACGAAAACTGGCTCATCCTGGACAACTCCAGCCTTGACAAATACCAAGCCAGAAGCCTGGCACAAGCCATCGGCTGAGCCATACCAACAACCAGGCAATGGGATGATTATGGTTTATGATAACGAAATCTATTTAAACCTGAGCCTGCTAATGCCCCTCATGCAAAAAGAGGTGGTGTTTTCATCAAATCAGTGCCTGGTTACGTTCTCATAGCAGTTGTATTAGCTTTACTGGCAATCATAGGAGCTATCTATTTATACAGTTCCAGCCAGATTACGCTTTACCAGGGCAATGCAGACAAGTGCAGGCAGGACAGCGACACATCAAAGGCACTTGCAGACAATTACAAGTCATTCTTCCTGCTTGACCCCTCAAGAAACGGGTTCACAATAACCCAGCAGTTCACAGGCGTGGTTACCGGAATGATAAGCAACAATGACCATGATGCCCTGACAGTCAAGGTTGATGAAACGCAAGTTACAGTCTTTCTCGTCAACACCACTTACATTTACAACTGCAACGGAAACCTTGATGTCCAGAACCCTTACAGCAGTTCACAGTGCCTTTTCATAAAGCCATCAAGAGACATGATAACCGGAAAAAAGGCGAGGGTTACAGCTGTACTCCCGCTAAATGAGCAGAACTACAAGGCGACGCTGGTAATATACTAAGCTGTCACTTGAGCCGGAAAATGAGAATCCCAAAGGCATAGCAACAAATGAAAATCCCAACCGCTGCAAGTAGCGGGGTATCAGCAATGAGTGTTAGGATTTTCAATGTTTGCTGGCAACGGCAAACAAACAAGGAGGCTGCCCAAAAGGGCGAGATATAAAACCAGGCAAACAAATGAAAAAACTCAAGGCACTATTATTCGCTTTAATACCCCTTCTTCTTTTAGCCCTGCAGGATTCTTCAGCATGCGCATGGTACGGCTGCTCATCATGGCACACAGCAGGCTGCGCATCCCCAGATGCCACTACCGGATGCAGGGCATGCACGTATGACTGTGATGCCTCCAACTGCTGCGAGTGCGGCGGCGGGGGGAGCTGGCAAGGAATGGAATGCCCAAGCGGCTCAAGCGGCTCAGGCTCCAGCGTGCCAACATGCTCTGCTGAGTCTGTCAGCACAAATTCCGGTGGGCAGGTAAGGGTTGAGACGCAAACAGGATATGGCACTGGAGAGATGGTATGCCAGCCTTCTGACTGCGACTCAGGAATGGCGCTTGTAGGCACGCTAAGCGACGTTCTCGGGAACAACCTTAATTTTCATAATTATAAGGTGTGCGTGAGCGGCGCTGCAGGAGGCTACACGCTTGCTTGTGAAAGCGACCATACAACCGAAGCCAACATTTGCAACCCTGGAAGCTGCGACGCGGGCTACGTGAGCATAGGTGACATCCACGAGCTTCACTGGGAATGGGCCAGGAACTACAGGATTTGCGTACAGGGCATAGCCAGCGGCAGCATAATCTCATGTGACAGCAATGCAAACAACAACGAAGCAGACATATGCAACCCGGGAAGCTGCGGGGCAAATGAGCTGCTTGTAGGAGATGTCCACGAGCTTCATAACAGCATATGGAGGAACTACAGGGTATGCGTAAGGCCGAACACGCGGGTTTCAGGAACCCTAAGATATAAAGGCGGGGGAGGCGTTATCAGCAGCACCACGCAGACAATAAACACTTGCATAACAGGAGTGAGCCCTACAGTGCAACCGGCAACATCAGCAACTCAAGGCAGTTTTTATTTTGACACGGGACTATACTCCGGATTCTGCATAAGAGCGCCGGATATGACGGGCTACACAAAAACAGCAGTCAATAAGAGGGGAAGCGACACAACAAGCTATGAGTGGCAGAAGGCAGGGATTAACTGCGCAACAGCACCCTCAGGTTCGTGTAACGCCAACCAGGTCAACCGTGACAGGGCAACTGATTCTGGCTACGACTTTGAGTACTGCCTGAATGACGGGGGCTTAGGCTGCTCAATAGCCGCAGGCGGCTCTGGAACTACAAACTGCTGTTCATCAGATGCACAGTGCGATGTTGTGGTAGCAGGGCCAACAAGCAGGTGCATTAGGTGTGATGCGAACCACAGGCAGACGAGCCCGGCAGTAGATTATGGGGGCGGATTATGCAAAAGCGCATGCGGGGCGTCATCATATTGCAACTGGGCAGAGCCGGGCTACTCGTATGACTACGGCACAACTCCTGTATGCTGCAAGAGCGACTGCTCAGCAGACACAGCCAAGCCCAGTTGTAGCGCAGTGGGGACAGCAAGCGGAGGCAGCTGCTACACAGCAGGGCAAACCACAAGCTGCACAACTTCAGGCTGGAGTGCGTGCAGCGGAGGGACAACAACAAGCTGCAGTGCAGGAACAGCATCATGCAGCGACAGCGGAGCCGCAGTCGGAGGCACGTGCTACTGGGGCGAGTCGTGCAGCGCATCAGGCTACACAGCCCCAACTAGCGCGGTGATTGACGACGGCATGGCTTGCACAGTTGACGCGTGCACATCAACAGGCGTAACACACACGTTTGACAATACTATTTCCGGTTGCGGCATTTCATTCAGGTGTTATTACAAATCAGCAACTGAATACAATTGTAAAGACTGTGCTGACCAAACTAATTGTCAGTCTACTAGCGGCTGCCTATGGTGTCCTGCTGTAGCTTCGGTTGATGTGACTGACTCTGGCAACGCTCCCCTCACCAGCGGGAAGTGCAGGGATTACTCTGCCCCGTCTGCAGGGAGCTGTGCTGCTCCTGGAGCTTGCAGCAACACTGATTATAGCGACGCGTGCGGAACCTCCAACACTGATATGCTTACTGAGACTTACGCTTCTGCTGCTTCCTGCCTT
>JACPTE010000012.1 GCA_016192945.1 Candidatus Woesearchaeota archaeon | reverse complement strand
GATGAGGTATGGTATTATCATGAAGCGAAGGTTTACCGCAATTCTAAGTCAGGTTACTGCCAGGATTATTCTTCATAACAGAAGACGGCTTTCTTACTTCATGAAGTTGGCTTCCGCCAACTAATAACCACGCAACGCCGGGCTCACCAAAAGGTTTTAATAATAGGCATTGGAGAATCAGCCAATGGCCTTATTTTCAATAGGGGAGCTGATTGACCTTGTCGTGATGATTGCCGCTGTCGGCTTCATATTCAAGGACTCATTCATGCCGGTTTCAAAAAAGAGCTATGAGCCCCTGAGGGATTTCGGCAGGAATTTTGACCTTGAGAACATCAAGTTCGCGATAGCGGTCACAGCCCCCGCAATAGTTTTGCATGAGCTGGGGCACAAGTTCGCATCGCTTGTCATAGGTATACCAGCCACTTTCCACGCGTCATACCTCTGGCTTATAATAGGAGTCGGGCTTAAGCTTGTGGGCTTTCCATTCATCTTCTTTGTGCCTGGTTTCGTGACTCATGCAGGAGGAACTCCAATCCAGAACGCCCTTATAGGATTTGCAGGGCCTCTGGTGAATCTCATATTATGGATAGGCCCTTACTTTATCCTGAAGACAAGGATAAACAGGAAATACGTGCCATACCTTTACGTGACGCAGCAGATAAACATGTTCCTTTTCATATTCAATATGATACCCCTGCCTCCATTTGACGGTTGGAATGTGCTCAACAGCCTGATAAATCTGGTTTAAGAACATTTAAATACATCCTGTTGTAAGAGCATTCTGAATGGTAACTCCGAACATACATAAGGAGCAGAGGGTGGGTGTTTTTGTTGATGTGCAGAACCTTTACTACTCTGCAAAAAACCTTTACAACACCAAGGTCAATTTCAGGGAAATCCTCAAGGCAGCAGTCGGGGGGAGAAAGCTGATACGGGCAATAGCGTATGTGATTAAGGCAGATGTAAAGGATGAGTCAAACTTTTTTGAGGCACTTGAGAACATAGGGTATGAGGTCAAGTCAAAGGATCTCCAGATATTCATTGGAGGGGCGAAGAAGGGGGACTGGGATATTGGGATAGCGATGGATGCAATAGAGCTTGCGCCGAGGCTTGATACGATAGTAATCATCTCAGGCGATGGGGACTTCCTGCCGCTGCTTCAGCACTTGAGAAGGGCTCTTGGGTGCAGGGTTGAAGTCATGGCATTCGGGAAGACAGCATCAAAAAAGCTTGTGGAAGAAGCTGACAGCTTTGTTGACTTTGACCAGGGCAAGCGATTCCTGATTTAATTCTCATGGCTCATGCAAATTCTTCAGGGGCTTTGGAGCTGCATTCAAGGCTGAAGGGGAAAATCAGCATAGCTGTAAAATTCCCTGTGAAGGACAGGCAAGACCTAGCGTTAATATACACGCCCGGGGTGGCAGAGCCATCAAGGGAGATAGCAAGGGACAAAAAGCTGGTTTACAAGTATACCATGAAGCCCAACACTGTTGCAGTGGTAAGCGATGGCAGCGCAGTGCTCGGGCTGGGGAACATTGGGGCAGAGGCTGCACTGCCTGTGATGGAGGGGAAATGCGTGCTGTTCAAGCAGCTTGCAGGCATAGACGCTTTTCCAATCTGCATAAGGAGCCAGGAGCCTGATGGGATAATTGAGACAGTGAAGAACATATCGCCCGTGTTTGGTGGCATAAACCTTGAGGACATAGCCGCGCCGAAATGCTTCTACATAGAGGATAGGCTGAAGAGGGAGCTTGACATCCCGGTCATCCATGATGACCAGCATGGCTCTGCAGTAGTTGTGCTTGCAGGGCTGATAAACGCATTAAAGGCAACAGGGAGAGATAAGGAAGATGCAAAAATCGTGATGAACGGGGCAGGTGCAGCAGGAACAGCAACTGCAAAATTGCTGGTAAAGTATGGGTTCAGGCATATAAAGATGGCTGACAGGAACGGCGCAATATATCCAGGCAGGAAAGAGGGGATAAATGAATTTAAGGAAGAAATGGCCAGAATCACAAATCCGGAAGGAAAAAAGGGCGACCTTAATGAGCTGCTGGAAGGGGCTGATGTGTTCATAGGATTATCAGGGCCTGGAATTCTGCATGCTGAAAATGTCAGGAGGATGAGGAATCCCATAGTATTTGCGCTGGCAAACCCTGTTCCTGAAATAATGCCTGATGAGGCAAGGAAGGGAGGGGCTGTGATAACTGCAACAGGCCGCTCAGACTACCCCAACCAGGTAAACAACTCCCTGGCATTTCCGGGCCTGTTCAGGGGCACTCTTGATGCAAAAGCTAAAATCATAAACGATGAGATGAAGATTGCTGCAGCAGAGGCTCTGGCAGGGCTTGTAAAGCCAACAAAAGAGCGGATATTAATAGAAAACCTTGACAGGAGAATAGTGCCGGCAATAGCCAAGGCAGTGAGAGAAGCAGCCATCAGGACAGGAGCTGCTTAACTCAATCCGATTTCAAAACAGATTATTCAACCAGCTTTTCAATCCCTTCAGGAGGCACAAGAACGCTCCCTCTTGTGGGCGTTCTCAGGAGTATAATCATGGCATCAGAGGGCAAATCACTCTTTGCAGTTCCAAGAGGAACTGCTGCCAATGGGGGTGCTGCTTCAGATGGTTCAGCACCGTCCATCCTGAAATACACGCTTCTAAGCTCCCCAGGCAGTATTACCCTGTGTGGCATCCCGTTTATGGCAATCCTGTAATTCTCAACAGCCTCATCAGCAGTCCTTCCATTAACCACCACGCCATGGGCAGTAACCAGCTGAGACGTGTCTGAAACCGGGCACATGCCTATATAATAAGGCTGTCCCTGCCCGAAAACTCCGCCAGGCAACATACCCCTATAATTCATAAAAACCACCTCGGTAAAAATTTTAAAAATACGCACAGGCAATTTATTTATTAATTTTATCCGGGCAAAGGTTAACAAATATCAAAAAATAACAGGAATGACCAGCCAATTGTATGGATAACAGGCTGCTTGATTCTTCTGAAACAAAACACTTGTTAACATTGCTTACTCTCAATGCCTGAGTCCAAAGCGAAACATTTATCTTGAAACAGGGAATAATCTGATTTATGAACTTCCAAACGCTGCAGAAAATCCATGACTCAAATTATTATCTTGACATCGCCTTCAGGAGGGGGAAAAAAGAGGCAGGCAGGCTGAAGGTGAGGGGAGACCGGCTGAAGAAGGTTGCCATAATAGAATCAGAAAGGATAAAGGCAGTCAATTCAGTAATCCACGGAGAGCTCTCTTCAATAACCAGGAACTTTCCGCAAATAGACGAGCTTCCCGAATTCTACAGGGAACTGGTGAAATGCACTGTTGATTATGACAAGCTCAAGAAATCACTCGGCGCAGTGCTATGGGCTGACAAGCAGGCAGCCAAGTTCATGAGGATTTACTATGGCAAGATAAGGAACTCCAAGGATGTAAAAGGAATATATCTGCTCAAGAAAAGCTATTATGGAAGGGTGAGTTCTGCTTTAAAGCAGATAAGGGGGCAGCTTCTGCTGCTTGAAGAAGCCAGGAAGACGCTAAAGAGGTTCCCTACAGTCAAGACAGACCTTCCTACAGCAGTGATTGCAGGCTTCCCAAACGTGGGCAAGACAACCCTGCTGAGGTCTATTACAGGCTCTGAGCCAAAGATAGCCCCATACCCATTCACAACGCAAAACCTGATGTTCGGATATGTGGAAAAGAATGGGAGGAAAATACAGGTGATAGACACTCCAGGGCTGCTTGACAGGCCCATTCACAAGAGGAACAGGATAGAGCTCCAGTCAGTCCTCGCACTAAAGCATCTTGCGAATATTATGGTATTTGTCATAGACCCGACTGAGACGTGCGGATATAGCCTGGAGGAGCAGGAAAAGCTGCTTCAAGACGTAAGAAAGACATTCAGGATAGGGGTAATTACTGTGATAAGCAAGGCAGACATTCTTGTTCCGGAAAGCCTCATCGCAATCAGGCAGGTTCATCCAGACGCAATAATACTCTCTCCAGAAACCAAGGCAGGCATTGAGGAGCTGATAAGCAGGATTAGTCAATAGCTTATTTCCTGACGATTCGCTTCGTTTCCAATTCAAGCTTATTCATTCTAGAGCTGAAAGAATCCATTCTAGATTCTAACCCGAAAATGCTCTTTCTACAAAACCTCGTTTCATATCTGAGTTCCTTTGAAAAAGCCCCGAGCTTGTAATAAACGCCTATCACAGCAGTAATGTTTGCAATAGTCAGCCCAGAAACCAGGGCATTGAAGTCAGGGGAGTGGCCGAACACTTTCCAGGCAAGAAGGAATATTGCAATGCAGCCTGTAATTATGGCAAGCCAGTAAGCAGCTTTTTCAAAATAAATGGTTTTATTCATTTTAGCATATTCTGAATGAACCAAATTATTGCCAATATAGAGAGTATGGTGTAAATTACAGTCAGGATTTTCAGTTCAATTTCAACAATATTTTTTTTGATTAATAAAGCTTTGCCCAATAAATCCGAAAGATTTCCGAAAATAGAGGACTTTCAGGCAGCTCTATTATAGACTATAAAAGGCCAACTTTCCTGAGATAAGCCCGGGCATTCGCCTTGAAATCCCCCTCAAGCATGCCTGAGAAGAAAGACCTGCTGGCTCTCATCTGCGACTCTATAAAAGTTTTCTGGTGCTCAAAATAGCGGTTATCCATCTTCAGATGCTCAGCATAAAACTCCACATAATCAATATCTTTTTTCGGATGCATCATCATTTATCATCTTCCTGAACTTTAAAAAATTTTCCTCCTTAAGCAAACTGGAAAAAACAGCTCTAAGGTGCCTTGCATCATACAAGTCCTTTTCACTGCCTAAGGCAAGCTCCTTGTACAAAATCTCAAATTCCAGCGGGGGAATTAAAAATTCAAAATTCCTGATTCTCATTTTTTGTGGATTTTTGTACTCAAAGTATTATCAATTTTAGGCAACAGCAAATCAACATCTTCAGTAGCCCTTACCCTTCCTGCAGAAATGCTGACGAAACCGCTTACAATAAGGTAGCCAGAATACTTTTTGAGTATGTCCAGGAAATCCTTGACAAATAAGTCAAGCTCTGTAAGCTCCCTGTTAATGACAATTACATCCCCTTTCAGTTCAAAAGCAGGCATAAAACCAGCTTAGTGTTACCTTAATATAAATTTTTACAATTAAGCTTTGTTCTCAGCTATCTGTATAGAGAAGGAGCAGGGCATCTTTGAAATAGCCTTGTGCAGGGCGAATTTTGCAACAGGAATGTTTTCCTTGTTTACTTTTATCTCAAAAAGCGGCTTTCCCTTCATAACCTGCGCAGCGATTCCAATTGGCTTGCCGTATGACTTCTGCATTCCGGTGCTCATCCTGTCAGCTCCAGCGCCTGAAGCCAGCGGGTTCTCCCTGAGAATGTGGTATGGGAAGGTCTTAATCTTGAAGTGATATCCAGTCTTGCCAAGGTTAAGCTCAATATGCCTTAAGCAGGTCATCCTTGCAGACTCAAGGGATTCCTGCCTTATCTGGATGCTGGCCTTTGGAACAAGGCAGAGCGTGTATTGGTAATCTTTGTCAGGCTCTCCCATGTCAAAGCGTATAATCTTGATATGAGGGGTCATCCTGATGAATGACTTTGCCTTGAACTTGGAAATCCTGGTGTAAGGCCTCTCAATTTTCCTGTAGCTGACACCCTTCCTGAGCTTTGCCATGAAAACATGGAATAATAAAGTATTTAAAAAGGTTACTGATACGGCAGCATATGAAAAAGGTAATGTGCTTCGGCACCTTTGATGGGGTGCACAAGGGGCATGAGTTCTACCTTAACGAAGCAAAGAGGCATGGCAACTATTTGACAGTTGTTGTTGCGCTGGACAGCACAGTGGCAGAGGTTAAGGGCAGGAGCCCGAGGCACAGCGCAGGGCAAAGGGCAGAGCAGGTCAGGAAGGCAGGAATTGCTGACAAGGTTGTTGTTGGAAACAAAGGAGACAAACTCAAAGTTGTGGTTGACGAGAAACCAGACATTATCTGCCTGGGATATGACCAGACGTTCTTCACAGGCCATATAAAGGAGAAGCTGCTTGAGAAAGGACTGAAAGTTGAAGTAAAAAGGATTGGAGCTTTCAAGCCTGAAGTTTACAAGAGCTCAAAGCTAAAAGAAAAGATTCAATATTAGCATTCCTCTGGATGATTTTCAGCCAAATAGGAGTTGTCTAACTGAAAAATAGATTTTTCCAAGCAATTGTAAACATAATCAGCAAGCGGCTTCAAGTTCAGGACGTCCTCCTCATTGTATTCCACCAGAAGATTCAGGTAGTAATCATCGCCGCTGCCTTTATGCATCCTCCACAGCTCTGCTGCGTCACCGCCATTCATTCCTGCAACAACTTCATTGCTTCGTTTGATTCCGAGCTGGCGCTCAATAGATTTAAGCCCGCCTGTCAAGCCAAGCTTCCGGCAGCCGAACCTCAGGTCAAAATGGGGAATGTTTTGAACACTGATGAATTTCCTGATGAATGGAATGTCAAAGCTCAAGCCGTTGAATGTTATTATCATCTTGTATTTTGCAAGCTCTTCCTGCAGATGCTTATAGTTTAGGTTGATGCCTTTTATCATTGTCTTTGCATCCTTCCCATCATATAAACCGACTACAGTGATGTCATCATAATCTGACAAGCCGGAAGTTTCTATATCCAGGAAAACCGACTGGTCACGGAAATAGTCGTAAAGCCTCCAATGCTCAGAATATGGCATTCGCTGGGAGAAAAACATTGAATCATCCTGCAGGAGGCTTTGCCTTGCCTTTATCAGCTGGCGGTCGTAGAAAAGCTTACTTGCATCCCCAACAAGCCTCACTTTTTTAGCGTCAAGGAACTGCTGCCAGCCGGAAATACCTGACTGCCACAATCCCCTTTCCCTAACCGGGCCGAACCGGTCCAGAAAAATGAAAGAATTGCGTATCATGCAGGAAAACCAGAAGTATGACATAAAAAGGTTTTCTGCAGGGCGTGTCCAGTGTCCAGTGCTCTAAAAGAGCAATGAAATGACTCCGACAGCTACAAAAAGAAATCCTGAAACATACTTCAGCACATCCTTCCTTACGTGCTTATTGATGATGGAGCCTGCAAATATAGCTGCCAGTGTCAGGATTGAGAGTGCTGATTCAACCCCGAGGAAAACAAGCAGGGGGTTAAACTCCGATGCAAAAAGGACAGTGGCAATCTGGGACTTGTCGCCCATTTCCAGCATTATCAGCAGCCCGACCACTGAAAAGAAGGCAAACCTTCCCCTAAGCTCGGTGCCCTCATCATTGCTTAGTATGATTGTGTAAATCCCATAAGCCACGAATATCACTGCCGCAATAATCTTGATTATGCCAAAAGGGATTATCTTCATGTTCACCAGAACACTGCCGAACACGACAGCAAGCCCGTCAATAATGACAAATGCGGTCATCACCGCGATGAACAGGACAAGCCTGCTCCTGAACTTTGAAGAAAGGGATATCACTGCAAGCTGGGTCTTGTCGCCCAGCTCAGACAAGCCTACAGTAATGAAAGGGAGCAGGAACTCTTTAATCATCTTGTTCCCTTAGCCTGAAGTAGATTCTCCTGTTGCTCTTCCCCTTGTTTTCAGCCCCGATAATCTCAATCTGGTCTGCCTCCCCGGTGTTTTTCAGGTGCGTGCCTCCGCAAGCCTCCTGCTCAAAGCCCTCCACAGAGACAATCCTTATGTCCCTTATTATTTCAGGAAGGCCTTTCGCGAGCTTTGTAACGCTGGGAATCTTCACAGCCTCCTCTCTTGGAAGGTACTTTATTACAACCGGATGGTTCTCTGCAAGAATCTGGTTTGCCTTCTGCTCATATCCCTTTATCTTCTCACGGTCAAAATTCTCAAGGTCAAAATCAATCCTTGTCTTGTCAGCTGCAATCTGGTTGCCAGTAATCTCTGCGCCCGTTTCCTTGAATATTACTCCTGAAAGGACGTGGCTTGCCGTATGATACCTCATGTGAATATACCTTCTTGTCCAGTCAACCTGGCCATGCACCTTGTCGCCAGCCTTAAGCCCATCCCTGTCAACATGGTGAATAATCCTGCCCTTGTCCTTCCTTACAGAGCCAACCACATAGTCCTCATTGTTGCAGCTCAGAATCCCGGTATCATCAGGCTGGCCTCCTGATGCAGCATAGAAGGCAGTCCTGTCAAGCTCAATTTCCCTTCCATCGGCAGAGATTATGGTAGCGTCAAACTCCCTCAGATAGCAATCCTTAAGGTATAATTGCTCGGTCATAAGCCAGTGATTCACTGTTTTATTTATATTTCTTTCTAACAAACTTTTTAAAGCGCCTGCTAAACTAAAATCAGATGGAAAGGAAAAGGCTGAACATAGGCGGGCAGGCAGTTATTGAGGGAGTGCTGATAAGGAGCCCGAACTATTTCTCAATAGCGGTAAGGAGGCCTGATGGCAGGATTTCTGTAAAAAGGGAGAGGATAATGTCATCAGGAAGCAGGATTGCCAGGCTTTTCTTCATAAGGGGGATAGTTGCCCTGTACGAAACCCTCGTGATAGGCTTCAAGGCAATCATGCACTCTGCCAATGAAAGCACGGGAGAGGATGAGAAGCTTGGGAAAAGGGAAGTTGCCCTGACAGTATTCGTATCCATCATTTTCGCGGTAATCCTATTCATAGGAATCCCGTTCTTCCTCTCTGCACTGTTGTATAAAAATAATTCATTGATGTTCAACATTGCAGACGGAATCCTGAGGGCCTCAATATTCGTTATCTACATAGCTGCAATATCGCTAATTCCTGATGTCAGGACAATGTTCAGGTACCATGGGGCAGAGCATATGGCAATACACGCTTATGAGGCAGGGAAAAAACTTCAGGTAAGGGAAGTGAGGAGGTTTGAGATAATGCACCCAAGGTGCGGAACAAGCTTTTTGTTGTTCGTGCTGCTGCTGAGCATTGTAGTGTTCTCTGCTGTCACAAGCGAAAATCTTATTGTGAAATTCCTGTCAAGGATACTGCTTCTGCCAGTGATAGCAGGCCTGTCATATGAGCTTCTCAAGTTCAGCGCAAAACATAAGAGCAACATTCTGCTGAAGTTGGTTGTGCTGCCAGGGCTTATGCTGCAGAAGATAACAACAAAGACTCCTACAGACAGGCAGATAGGGGTTGCTATCAAGTCATTGAAGGATGTGGTTGAGGCTGAGAAAGAGCAGTTCTAAGCAAACACGCCTAATTCTCCCATGGATAACAAAAAAATAGGAATATTTATATATTAGTTCGTATGGATAATCAACATGGACTATAGAGAAGGGAAATACACAGTGGAAAGGTTTGCAGGCGAGAACAGGCTAAGCAAGCAATCAGCCATCAACACGCTGTCCAGGCTCAAAAAGCAGGGATTGGCAGAAGTAAGCGGCGGAGGAAAACAGAAGAGGATTTATACGCTACACAAACTACCGAGAAAAAAAACAAACGGCTTTTATGATGTGGTGAACAAATACAGCCCTGAAAAGCTCCAGCCCGGATTTGAACACTATGTAAAAGGAAGATACACCATAGAGCACGCCATAGTTGATGGAATCAGGATAGGTGATTCAAGGACATTGCAGGCAACAGCATATTTATTCAGGCATGTTAGTGACTGGAAGAGGCTATTTGACCTTGCAAAAGAATACAAACTCAGAACCCGGGTCATGGCCTTGTACAGGAAAGCCAGGGGGTCAATTAAGTGCAGGAAAATGCCTGAAAGGTACTTACATGATTAACACCGGCGACCAGGATGATTTATTCAGGCTAATAGCTGATTACCTGGACGAAGATATGGAGTGTGTCGCAATAGGCGGCACTGCAATGATGTTCCACGGGTATAAAGCCACTACAAAAGACATAGACCTTGTGCTTAAGAACAGCAAAGACAGGAGAATATTCACCTCAGCAATAGAAAAGCTGGGTTATTCGCAGAAATCATTGAAGCAGTTATATGAAGAAAAAAAGCTGAAAAGCAGGAATAAGCCGCTGATATACTCAAGAGGCGAGGAACGCTTTGACCTTTTCGTTGGGGATGTCTTCGGCTTTGGGATAGAATTTGATAAATTCGTGCAAAGGCACGATTACATGGGAAAAAAAGAGCTGACAATTTTCACGGCGCCGAAAGAGCTCCTTATATTGTTGAAATCAGCAACTAACAGGGAAAAGGACTATGAAGACATTGAGACGATTGTAAAGACAGAAAAAAACATTGACTGGAACGGCATTGTCAATGAGGCTATAAAAAAAAGGAAAAAATCAAGGTGGATACTCATTGACCTTGAAGAGAACCTGCAGAAGCTAAAGAAAACAACACTTATCAGGAAGGAGATTTTTGACAGGATATACAAATCAGAAAAGCAGTTTTCATCAGAAAAATAGCCAATTTTCAGGCAACTATACTTCGTCCAGCCACTCCTGCATCTCCTTGACCTTCTCTATTGTTCCAGGCTTGCTGCAGTAAGGGCACCTTTCAGGAACCTTCCCTGTCTTAGGCGTGAACTGGTAATTGCAGTCAGAGCAGTGAAGCTTCATGGTAACACCAGGTTATATAGCATCAAAAATAGTCAAAATAAATATATAAATGTTATGCAATAAGCGTTTTACAAGAAGCCTACTTGGCCTTCCGGTCATGGGCGCGCATGCTGGGTCTCAGCTTCTCTGCCCCCTTTCCCTTGTGCAGCAGGCCCCTGCTCTTCCTTGCGGCAGATGTCAAGCCCCTGAAAACCCTGCGGTTGTGCTTGCCGCCAGACATCCATGAAAGGTGCCTGTCTGATGCAATCACCGGGTGAGACTTGTCAACCATTATGACCTCAAACCAGAAGTGAGTCCCATCCTTGGCAACAAAATATGAGTTGAGGACCTCTGTGTTCGGAAACCTCTTTGCAGCCCTCTGTTCAGCTATCTGCTGGTAGTTCATACTAAGAATCTTTCTCTGCCTTGAATGCTTTGTTCGCCTTCCAGCCCTTATATCAGGCCTCTGCCTTCCTCCCCTGACAAGCCGCTGCCTTACTACAATTATGCCTGGCTTTGCCCTGTATCCGAGCTTCCTTGCCCGGTCCAGCTTAGAGGGTTTTGGAATCCTCAAGGTAGATGGCTCAGCCCTCCATTCAACCATTCTCTTTTGCATAATCTCTTGATGCCTGTCAGAAGGATTATTCCATGCCCTGGTCAGGTACTGGTACATGTTCATGCAGTCTGGAAAAAGACAAGTATTTATAAAAGTTATTGTTGGCTGGCAAAGTCAAGTTAAGTGTCAAAAGTGCTAATCAAAAGTGCTAAATAGTTGTTTTCTTCTAGAAAATTCGGGCTCAGGCAGCTGAAGCTGCCCTCCGCCCGGAGTACACGAAATGATACAAACAGATTTGAGTAGCTTTAGCTATAAAAAAGGTTCGCTTTGCGCCTTTTGCAAAAAATGCGGTGAAGAAGACTTTTACAGAAAAGGCAAAAACGAGCAAGGCTTTCAAAAATATGAGTGCAAAAAATGCGGGTTTCGCTTTGTTTGGACAAGTGACTTGCCAAGAAGAAGAACATTCAGCCACATTATCGGTTTTGCTGTTGAAATCTATACGGATTTGAAAAAAGGAATTTCGTTAGAAGGAATAGCTGAATTGTTATTGCAAATATTTAACGTAAAATTCAGCCGAGAAGCTATAAGGCAATGGGTATTAACAACAAAAAAGCCGATTTCCCGACGAGAAATCGCCGTGCCAACAACTTGGCACGCAGACGAAACTTATGTGAAAATCAAAGGAAAGGGTAATTGGCTTTGGATAGTTTATGACAAAATCGGAGTTCTTTCTTGGCACATTAGCAAGACAAGACGAATTAAGGATGCACGCATCCTTCTGAGCACAGCAATGCAAGTATCTGGAGTAAGGCCTAAAAGAATCATCACGGATGGCTTAGAGCAATACAATTATGCGATTAAGAAAGAGATTGGCTGGAATTATAAAGAGCAAAGGAAAAGGCATGTGGTCAGCAGTGGAATTGGAAGGAACTGGTTTATTGAAAGGCTGAATAGGGAAATTAAGTTGAAAGGCTGAATAGGGAAATTAAGCGCAGAATCAAGTGGTTCAGCACTTTCCAAAGCCTAAAAGGAGCTTTAGCATTCTTCGGATTATGGTTCTATCACTTCAACCAAAGAAAGTCAAGACACCTAACTTGACTTCATCTTGTTGGCTTGGCAGGAACTTTAATCAGCCGCTTGCGGCTGTTATGAAGAAGTAGCCCGGATTGAGAAAGGAATAAATGCAAGATATTGATGCTTAATAATGGCGTTGGATTCTTGGGGTTCAGGATATTTTTTTATCATAAGCTCGTGAGGAGGAAAAACCTCAGGAAATTTGAGAAGAGGTTTGAGGAGCTAAAGGAGCTATACAAATTAAAGCTTATTGGGCAAGAGGAATTTATTGAGAGGTTTGAAGGGTGGCTTGCCTATGTTTCGCATGCGGACACATATAAATATAGGATGCATCTGACCAGACTTTTGGCGCATTGTTTTTCGGAGGAGCAACGGGAGCAACCTGTTAATAGCAAAAAGGAAAGTAACTTTGCAAAGAAATCTGAAGAGGCACGGTTTCCTCTCAGCAGTCAGCAAACAGCATATTTGCTTAAGAAAGGTCTGAGCGTTGCGGAAATAGCAAAGAGAAGAGGCATAAAGGATTCAACGGTTTGGGGTCACTTGGCAATGCTTATCCAGTATAACCAGCTTTCTGTCTGGAAGATTATGCAGAAGGAGAAAGTAATCAGGATTCTGCAAAAAATTGGAAGCCCTGATGACAAGCTTAAGCAGATAAAAGCAAGGCTCAATGACAGTTCAATCAGTTTTGATGAGGTAAGCTGTGTTTTGGCAAGCGTTAAGAGCAGGAGCAGAAGAAAAGCTATTTGAAACTAATCGGAATAATTCTAACGGCCCAATTTCAATACTACTTCATGGTAACAAATAAATGAAAAAGTTTATATATGGGCGTTTAATTCCTTAACAAATAGAGGGTATGAACATGAGCTTACAACTGAACATTCCTGTTGCTGATTATATGGAGTTTTATGGAAGTACTGTTGAGCAGATGTCTTTGCTTGTTGCAGAAGGCAGAAGCCCATTATCTGTTTCCGGTCTCATGAAGAGGCGTTTGGAAGTTCTTGCTTCAGGAGTGCCTGATGAGGTTAAGCTTGCGTGGTGGGACAATTATGTTGATACTGGTGATGGTGCTGTTAGGCATAGTGATGGCAGGCTGAAAATAGTTCCTGATGCTGAATACTTGAGGCAGTTCACACCGGAAAAGGTTCTGGTCAATGGTGCTGTTCCTTTGAGTAATGACTTTTATAGGGGTTTGGAAGGTGAGGAATTCAGTCCTCAGCAGGTAGAGCGTTATTTTAACAAGCCTCTTGGAAGCTCTGACGCTAAAATCAATCCAGGATGGCTTGCTTTGGCGGGAGGGGATAAGTCCTTGCTTGCTGGGTTTGTTGATTCTACTTTTGCTCAGGCCAAAGAAAGGTTTGGTTATGATGGCAATCTGATGGGAATTTATCATTCTACTGTTCCTTCTGAAGGAGCGGCTGGCCGCTTGTGGTTTGTGGCTGGGCTCGGTGGTAGTATCAGTAGTGGCGGGGCTGTTGGCGTCAACCACCTGGGTAGCGACGGTGGGCGTTTCGTCGGGGTAGCGCCGGAGGCGCGCGCCGTTACAGGTGGGGTTGCAGGTCCAACTCTTGACCAGACTGTTAATGTTGTTTTATCTGCCGCTGGGAAATATGTTGCTGAGGTTGGCAGAGCTGGCTTTGGAACTGATGTCCGTGCGGCTTTGAAGCCGCTTTACAAGTAATTTTTTATATGAGTGTGTTCTTTTTTGTTATTTGTCCCGGCTACGCATCATCCTTTACAAGGAGGATGTGTGTTGAGGTGTAGCTTGGAACTACACGCCTTTCCACTACGGCAACATTGTTGCTATAAAATTCAGCTGCAACAGAAATGAAGCGGCAGTGAGGAAATTTTAAGTGGAATGGCTACTACCTGCCGCTTGTGGTTTGTGGCTAGGCTCAATGATAATATCAATAATGGCAGGGCTGATGGCAACAACCACCTGGATAACAACAATGGGCGGCTCGTCGGAATAGTCAGGCTAACCATGCCGGGACTTTTTCCTGCAAACTTTGCCCTTTGACTCTTCTTGAGGCTTTCCTCCTCAGCCGCCGGAAGTAGAAACTTTATAAAGTCATCTCTTAAACTAATAGTTATGTTAAAAGACAAAGAAATTTTATTGGATGGATAAAAATGGAAAAAAATATTTTAAAAATATTTTTAGTCGTTATAATCATAGTTTCAACATTAATTTCTTTGTATCTAAAAATATCTCCTATAAAGAAAGGTTTTGATGAGGTAAATTTGGAGTCGTATCACATTTTATTGGGTATGTTGTTATCCCAATAATCTTCGGATTATTCTTAATTTTCAAATGATTTCAGACCTTCGGGGAATTCGGGTATGTTGCACTCTCGGGCTACGCTCTCGGCGGATTCAATCAGCCCCTCGCACAAAATTTATATAAGATGCAGGATAGAATCCGGGCATGCCTGAAAGCGAGGTAGACAGCGGAAACATGATAGGGGTCCTTGACAATTTTCCCAAGCAGATAGAGGAGGCTGCAGGCCTTGCAGGGAAGATAAAGATAACCGGCGAGGTAACCCAGATAATAGTTGCAGGGATGGGGGGCTCAGGCCATCCAGGGGATATGCTCAAGGCATACGCGCAAAGCATAGGGCTGAAAACCCCTGTTCTGGTTGTTAGGGATTATTCGCTTCCTGAGTTCGTAGGCAGCAAGACTCTTGTTTTTGCGATATCCTACTCTGGAAACACTGAGGAAACAATAAGCACGCTGAAGAACGCAGTGAGAAAGGGCTGCAAGATAATTGTTATAACATCAGGGGGGAAGCTCAGGCAGATTGCAGATGAGAAAAGCCTACCGCTCATACTGGTTCCTGCAGGAATACAGCCGAGGCTTTCTCTGGCATACATGTTCATGCCTATGCTTACAGTGCTTGCAAATTCAGGGTACATAAGGGATGTTGAAGGCGAAATCAGGAAAACAGCTGACTTCCTGAGGCGCTCAAGTGTAAGGGAGCAGTCAAGGGAGCTGGCGTCAAAGCTCACAGGGAAAATACCGCTTATTTACGCGTCAACACAGCTCGGGATAGCAGCATACATATGGAAGATACTCATAAACGAGTGCTCAAAAGCACACGCTTTCAGCAATGTGTTCCCTGAGATGAACCACAACGAGATAAATGCCTTCAGGAATATGCAGGCTAAATATTATGCTGTAATCCTGCAGGATGAGCTTGACCACGAAAGGGTCAGGGAAAGGATGGCGATAAGCAAGGATATAATATCCAAAGCAGGGGTTGAATCAACCCAGATAGTGCTCAAGGGAAGGTCATTCATAACAAAGCTGTTCACTGCAATCCTTACAGGGATGTATGTTTCATACTACCTTGCGCTGAACTACAGCACAGACCCGACACCAGTGCCTGTTGTTGAGGAGCTCAAGGCAAGGCTCAGGAGGAAGTTCAGGGATAGCTGAAATGCCAGGTCATAATATCAGCAATATCTGATTTCTTATATGCGTTTTAATTCAAACAACCAACAACCTTTTTATAAAACAAAACCGACATGTCAGTTGTGATAATCCATTCATTGAGGCTGCACAACATAAGGAGCTATACAGATGCGTTCATAGAATTTCCTACAGGAAGCATAATGCTGAGCGGGGATATCGGCACAGGCAAATCAACCATACTTCTCGCTATAGAGTTTGCCCTTTTTGGGCTTACCTCAAGTGTTGACGGCTCAACACTGCTCAGGAATGGGAGGGACTTTGGGGAAGTAGAATTAAAGCTGACTATTGACAGGAGAATCGTTTTGGTTAAAAGGGGACTTAAGAGGCTGAAGGACTCTGTGAGGCAGGATGAAGGCTACATTGTAGTTGACGGGAAAAGGCAGGAGGGAACGCCGACAGAGCTTAAGGCAAGGGTGCTTGAGCTGCTGGGTTATCCAAAGGAACTCCTTACAAAATCAAAATCCCTTATCTTCAGGTATACTGTTTACACGCCACAGGAGGAGATGAAGCTCATACTGATGGACAACAACACTAACAGGCTTGACACTCTCAGGAGGGTCTTCAACATAGACAAGTACAAGAGGATTAGGGACAATGCCCTGTTTATAATAAAAAGCACGAAAGAGAGGATAAGGGAGCTCTCAGCCAGGGTAGAGGACCTTCCGCAAATCGGGGCAAGAAAGGATGGGCTGGAAAAGGAGCTTTCAGGAATAGATGAGTCAATCGCCCAGGTCACGCCAAAAATAGTCGCTCTTGAAGGGCTGATTGAAAGTAAAAAAAGGCATAACGAAGGCCTTGAGGAGAAATCAAGGCAGATGTACGAGCGCAAGAAGCTCATAGAGGTCCTTTCAGCCAGAATCAGGGAAAGGAAAAATTCGCTGAAAGATGCTGAAACAGAGCTGGCAGGGGCTGGGCTGGAAACAGGGGAGCTGAAGAAAAAGAACGAGGAGGGAAAAAAGCTGCACGACACATTTGCAGGGATGCTTGCATGCTCAATGAAAAAAAAGGAAAGGCTGGTTGAGGAATCCGGCAGGAAAGCGATTCTGGAAAAGGAGCTGGAAGGTCTTGAAGAGGAGCTGGGCAGGGCAAGCGCAGAAATCAGGAAGCAGCAGTACATTGTGGAGCTGTCAGAAAAGGTGGCTGGAAGCGTATCCTCGCTTGAGACCTGCCCAACCTGCAGGCAGCCGGTAAGCGATGAGCACAAGAGCCATATAATTACACTTGAACGCGAGAAAATGGAAAAGGCAGTTGCATTGTTATCAGAAACCTCCGCCAGCAAGAGCAGGCTTGAGCTGAAGATATCCGGCTTGAAAAAGGAAATCTGCCTGCTTCGTGAGAAGGAACGGCAGCTGGCTGGCATAAGCGCAGAAATATCAATGTGCCTTGAAACCGCTGCAGAGGCAGGGCTGCAGCAAAAGCTGCATGAAAAAATGCAGGCATCAAGCCATCTTGACGCTCCGGATGAAACAGAGCTGCGAAGGATAAACCGGCTGATAAGGGAAAGCAGGCAATACGAGCAGCTGCTTGAGGAGAGGGAAATAAGGATAAAGTCCCTGAAGGAAAAGGCTGCAGCGCTTGCAGTGGATATTAAGGGGCTGGTTGCAGGGCTTGAGCTGGAAAGCAGCAGGATGGGTGAATTCGGGGAGCTTGAAAAGCAAATCCGGGAAGGCAGGTCAGGGCTTGATGAGCTGCTGAGGAATGAAAAGGCGCTGAGCATGCAATGCGCATCCCTTAACAGCAGGAAAGACTCGCTGAATAGGGAGATAGGGCTGATAAGCACCGAGATAGCTAAGAAAACAGGGATAAAAAGCGAGGCAGAGCAGCTTAAGAGGACAGCTCACTGGATGGACGAGCACTTCATAAGCATGATGGGGCTGATGGAACAGCAGGTCATGCTCAAGGTATACAATGAGTTCAACGCATTCTTCCAAAGCTGGTTCAGCACGCTTATGGAAGACAATACGCTCAGCATAAGGCTTGACGAGGACTTCACGCCAGTGATAGAGCAGAACGGGTACGAGCAGGTGTTTGAAAGCCTGTCAGGGGGGGAGAGGACAAGCTGCGCCCTCTCATACAGGCTGGCGCTTAACAGGGTAATAAATGACCTTGTCTCAACCATAAAGACAAGAAACCTCCTCATCCTTGACGAGCCGACAGAGGGGTTCAGCAGCGAGCAGCTTGAAAGGATAAGGGACGTGATAGCGCAGCTCAACACAAACCAGCTGATAATAGTCAGCCACGAGTCAAAGATAGAGAGCTTTGTCAGCAGCGTAATAAGAATCGGAAAGGAAGAGCACGTAAGCAGGATTGTGGGATGATAATCCAACAATAAAATTTTAAACAAGCGCAAAAACACTGTCGCCAATGGGGCTGTAGTGTAGCTTGGTCTATCACTCCACCTTGGGGTGGTGGTAACCCCGGTTCAAATCCGGGCAGTCCCATAATCATGTGGGAACAGGCTATAATACGGGAATTAGAAAACTATATAAATAAGGATTCCTAAAATTTGGGTTGGTGAAAGATTGAGTTTCAAAAGAGGGGTTTTATTCATAATATTGGCACTTCTTGCTGTGAATGCTGCAGCAGCATTTTCCCTGGATGTGAAGCCAGTCAGCGACACAATAATAAGCAGGGACCAGCGGGCAACGTATGAGATAACAATAACCAATGACCGGTCGTTTGATGACACATTCAGGATAAGGGCGCCTGAAGTATTCTGGAGCGTGCAGTCAGACCCATTGTATCACTATTTTTCAGGGGTTGATGTCAAGGCTAAATCATCAGCAAAGGTATCTCTTCTTGTAAGCCCAATTCAGAGTATCCCCCCTGGCCAGTACAAGGTTGAGATTGACTTTGACTCAGTCAACACAGGCATGACAGAGAAGGAATTCCTCATTGTCAATATAGGCCCATTCTCAAGCCCTGTTAGGGAGTACCTTCCATCGGTTGCAAGGACAGTGAACATGCCCTCAAGAATAGACCCAAGGAAGCCAGTTCAGGTAAGCATGGAGCTTGTCAACAGGAACCCAAAAAACATAAAAGAGATGATAATAACAGGGAAGAGCAGCGTTATAAATGCGCAGTACGTAGCCGGGCTGGAGCCGCTGTCAAGGAAAACACTCCATTACAACATAACCATTGACCCCTTCACAAGGCCGCAGAAAGATGACATAACCTGGAGCTTCCAGGTGCAGGGTGAAAATCTTGAGCCGGACTTAAGGCAGACTTTTGAAATAATTCCATACTCGGAAATAATTGAAGAGGCAAAGGAGCCGCAGACAAGCCTGTTTACAACAGTCCTGCAGAGAACTTACTACAACAACGGGAATACAGACACATTCAAGACAGTTGAATCCAAGGCAAACATGCTCAAGAGCATTTTCACATCAACAGAGCCAAAGGCAAACATAGTAAGCAAGCCAGAGGGGGACTTCTACTCCTGGGACGTAATCCTTGCGCCGCAGGAAAGAAAAACCATAACCATAGTTGAGAACTATACCATAGTCTTCATGCTCATAATAGGAGCTGCCCTTATAGTCTCTCTTTACTACATGCTGAGAAGCCCTGTGGCATTGAGGAAAGAGGCGGCAGTCATAGGCATAGAGGAGGAGGGCATAACAGACATAAAAGTCATTATTCACGTAAAGAACAGGAAATCAAGGGCATATGACAAGCTGCTGGTTGCAGACAGGGTGCCTCAGATAGCAAGCATAGAAAAGCACTCGGAAATAGGAACGCTCAAGGCATCAAAGATAGTGCAGGCAAGGGAGGGCACGATAATAAAATGGGAAATGGACAAGCTGGAGAAGAACGAGGAGAGGGTATTCTCATACACCATAAAAACAAGGCTTTCAGTTCTTGAGAGGTTCAGCCTTCCAGCATGCACAGCAAGATTCGTTGACAACAGCAGGGAAAGGAAAACATCATCCAACTCAGTTCTGGTGAAAGTATAGAAAGTTTTGAATAACCCTTATTTCAAAAATCATTGGAGTAGGATTTGTGTTTTCTGCTCTCTTTTTTGCAGCGCAAATGATTTTTGAACTATTAAGGCTGGCCTTATGGTTGAGTCTCGCCCTCAACCCATTTTGAGAAGTCCTCATCCTTGTGCTCCACTGGCAGGCTTACAATGCAGGGCACTTCGTAGCTGTGGAGCTTTCTGACCTCATCCTTGATTCTCCCAAAATTCCTCTTGGGAGCCTTGGCAAGCATAGCCACCTCCTGCTCATCCGTGACCTTGCCCTGCCACCAGAACATGCTCTTGACAGGGAAGATGTTGGCGCAGGCAATCAGCCTCTTCTCAAGCAGGTGCCTTGCAATGGACCTTGCCTCTGGCTCATCCCTGAAGGTGATGTAAACGCTTATCACAGCAGGTCATATTAATGATGGCGTATAAAAATATTGCTCAATAATTTCGGGCAATAAAAAAGATTTATAAATGAAACTTTAATTCTTAAGATTAACCCCGCGTAGCTCAACGGCAGAGCGTTCGGCTGTAGATATGCTATGCAGAAAAAAGCCATCTGGCTGTTGATGAAGCTTAGCCAGCCGTTCCCGAAAGGCTGCCGGTTCAAATCCGGCCGTGGGGATTTTTCTTATAGAGAGTTTTCAGTTCTCTATTGCCTTAATCCTGGAGAGCTGTGCTGCCTTCTGTGGCCATAGCTGCTGCCATATCCGCTCCTGTTGCCAGGTGAACGCCGTGGGTGGCTTGGCATAGGGTGAAACCTGCCGCCTCCTGGGCGAGGCCTATTCCCGAACTTCCTGTCTCCAGCATCATGCTGCCTTGCAATGAAAGGAACCCTTGCGAAGCTCTGGGGAGGCATCTTCTCAATTACCAGTGTGCGGTCATCCAAAACCCTCCTGAAATTGTCGTGGTCAATATCACAAAGGATGGAAATTGCCTTGCCTGACTTCCCTGCCCTTGCAGTCCTTCCAATCCTGTGGACATACTCCTGCGAGGTCTTTGGAATGTCAAAGTTGAAAACATGAGTGACATTCTTTATGTCAAGGCCCCTGGCTGCAACGTCTGTTGCTACAAGTATGTGTATCTTGCCTGAGTGGAAATCCCTGATTATGGCGTTCCTCCTGTTCTGGCTGTGGCCGCCGTGAAGGGCAATCGCCTCAACGTTGTTCTTGTGCAGGTTCCTCGCAACAGAGTCAGTCCTGGTGCGTGTTGCGCAGAAAACCATTCCCAATCCCGGATTCTCCTGCTTTATCAGGTGAAGCAGCAGCGAGAACTTGTCCCTGGGCGAGGAATCATAGTATTCCTGCTTTAGGAACTTCTTGTCAACAAGATGGCTTGACTTGACGCTGGCCGGGCTGTTCATGTAGCTCCTTGAAAGCTCCATAACGTCGTGGCTGATTGTAGCAGAAAAGAGTAGAGTCTGCCTGTTCCTCGGGGTATGGCTGATTATTTCCTTCACATCCCCGATGAAGCCCATGTCAAACATCTTGTCAGCCTCGTCAAGAATGAGGAACTTCACCCTGCTCAGGTCCACTGTCCTCCTTGAAAGGTGGTCCAGGAGCCTGCCAGGGGTTGCAACCACGATTTCTGAATGCCTGATTCTGTTTATCTGGGGGTTTATCTCAACGCCCCCATATACCGCTGAAATAGTTGCGTGCCTGTATTTCCCGAATCTGGAAAACTCGCTGGCAACCTGTTCAGCCAGCTCCCTTGTAGGTGTCAGGACAAGGCACTGGACGCCTCCTCCGCGGGCAATCTTTTCAAGAATGGGAAGCACAAAGGCCACAGTCTTCCCAGAGCCTGTCTCGCTCTGGCCTATCAGATCGCTGCCTGACTTTATAAGCGGGATAGCCTTGGCCTGGATGGCTGTAGGCTCCTTGAATCCCGATTCCACGGCGACCCTGATTAAATCATCCTCTAACTTCAATTCACTAAATTCCATCATTACATACCTCGCTTGTTTTATATGAAAAATATAGAATTAGCAATCCTTGAAAAGGCACTAACGCTATATTAACAAAAAAAAGAATTCAGGCATATTTATAAAGCTTCCTTATTTTTGCAGCCTAAGGGTAAGCCACCCTGAAGATGTAATACCTCAGGTTTGTCAGCTCAAGCCTGCCATTCAGGATGTGTGACTGGTTGGTCGGGATTTCGCAATCAAGCCTGCAATTATTGCCTGTGCAGCGCTTGTCTGTCTCAATCCTCAGGTCAGTCTTTGCAGGGTCAACAAGGAAGAGCTTTGCATAGCAATTGTTGCAGCAGGGGTCTGAAGCCGGGCATAAGTAATCAGTGCACTGGACCTGTCCTGGCTCAACAAAAGAGCCTATTTTGATATCCTTTCCAGAAGGGTCATCATTGAATATGCCGTCAAGGTCATAAACCCGCGAGCCATACCTGTCAGGAGAGCAGCCAGCCAGCAGTATGGCTGCTATCAAGATGATGCAATACGCCACCATAATCCTGTATTTCGCCACTTTTACAGGCTGCTTCAGCCATGCCCAGTATTTAAACATTTATCAAGCTATGCAGCTGAAAACAGGGAAAATCGCAATTAGAAAGCTTTAAATATAACTCCCATTTCCCGAATACATATGGCTCTGCAATCTTTCTATCAGCACATAACTGTTTCAGGCTATATCAAGAGCTGTTGATTGGTTTTATGAAGAGGATTGCCAGAGCTATGCATAGAAGACAGGATTAGGGGTATAGAATTAATATATAGAACTAATATATAGAACTAATAGTTTGGGTTAAAACAAAATGCCCTGGTAGTGTAGTCCGGCCTATCATGCAGCCCTGTCAACTAAAGCCTGATGAGGCTAGATAGGCAGAGCGGCTGCGACCCGGGTTCAAAAGCAAGCTCGTGACACGAACCTAGCCTGAAAGTCCCGGCCAGGGCGCCTTATATTGATTGATTATGCTCTTGGGCCGGTAGCGCAGCCTGGAAGGAAAGCTGGGCAATAGCGCGTCTGCCTTTTAAGCAGACGGTCGCGGGTTCGAATTGCAACAATCAGGTAATTGCAGGAAAGTCCCGTCCGGCCCATATTGTTTACAGGAGCACATGCCTAAAATGAATAAGAAGATTGACGTAAAAAAACACATCCTAGTGCCGAAATACCAGAAGCTCAGCGACAAGGAAAAGGAAGAGCTTCTGCAAAAATACAACGTGACAACTTCTGAGCTTCCCAGGATACTGAAAAGCGACCCTATGCTTGCAGGGGTGGGAGCAAAGCCTGGAGATGTAATGCAGATAACAAGGAACAGCTCCACTGCGGGCAGGAATGTCTTTTACAGAGTGGTTGTGAATGGTTAATTATGAAATCCTGATGAGGAAATATTTTGATGAGCAGTCATTCATCAAGTCAGACATAGAGTCATTCAACAATTTCGTAGAGCAGGAGCTTCCAAAGATAATAGACGAAAACAGGGAGATAGAGCCAACAATAATACCTGCCAATGTAGAGGAATTCAAGATAAAGTTTGACAGGATAAGGATAACAAAGCCTGAAATGACTGAGGCTGACGGAAGCAGGAGAAAAATATTCCCCATAGAGGCAAGGCTCAGGAAGATAACATACGCAGCACCCATGTTCATCACTGTCAGCGCGCACATAAACGGCGCCCAGAGGGAGTCATTTGAGACGCAGATAGGAAACCTCCCTATAATGCTTAAATCAAGGCAGTGCCACCTGTACAAGCTCCCGCGGGAAGAGCTGATACAGCAGGGTGAAGACCCTGACGACCCAGGCGGGTATTTCATAATAAATGGCACTGAGAAGGTGCTTGTAAAGGTGGAGGACCTCGCATCAAACAAGTTTATCACAGACACCGAGTCAACAGGGCCGAGCAAGTTTGTGGGGAAGCTTTTCTCAGAATACGGCTCATACAAGATACCTCACACCATGGAACGGCTCAGGGACGGAATATTCTACCTGACATTCACGAGGGTGAGGAGAATCCCGATAATAGTTGTAATAAAGTCTCTTGGGCTGACCAAGGATGAGGACATAATGAGGTTTGTCTCGGCAGACAGGGAGTTTGACGAGATAATAGTTAATATGCTTGAGGCAGCCGAGATAAAGACTGAAGAGGAAGCAGTTGACTACATTGCAAAAAGGTCCGGAATCACCCAGTCAAAGGAAATAAGGATAGAAAGGATGAGGGAAATCCTGGACAAATATCTTCTTCCCCACTTGGGAACATTGCCCAGGGACAGGATGGTCAAGGCATACAACCTGTGCAAGATGCTTAAGAAGCTCATACTCACAATAAGGGGCGAGCTTGAGATTGACGACAAGGACAACTACGCCAACAAGAGGCTCAAGCTGAGCGGCGACCTGCTTGCAGACCTTGTAAGGGTGAACATAAAGGTGCTAATCGGGGATTTGCTTTACAATTTCCAGAGGATAGTCAAGAGGGGGAAATTCCCGACCATCAAGGTGATAATCAGGGAAAAGCTCCTGACATCAAGGATTTACAGCTCAATGGCAACAGGCTCATGGGCTGGGGGAAGAAAGGGAATCAGCCAGAGAATGCAAAGGCTGAACTTCCTTGAGACTATTTCACACCTTCAAAGGGTAGTCAGCCCATTATCTGCTACACAGGAAAACTTTGAGGCAAGGGAGCTTCACTGCACGCACCTTGGGAGATTGTGCCCTATTGAAACGCCTGAGGGAACAAACATAGGCCTCAAGAAGAATCTTGCCCTTCTTGCAACAGTCTCGCAGGACTCGCAGGAAGAGGAGCTGATAAAGGCATTAAGGGGGTTCGGAGTGAAGAGCACCACAAAAATAATAGAGGCAAAAAATGGTTGACACATTTCTTAATGGAAAATTCATAGGAACAACAGAAAATCCGCTGGAGCTTGTCAGGAAGATAGTTGATGAGAGAAGAAAGGGCATATTGTCTGAAAATGTCAACGTATCATATGACAAGGAATCCAATGAGGTGTATATTGAGGGAGCAAAGGGAAGGCTAAGAAGGCCGTTGATAGTTGTAAGGGATGGAAAGCCGGTTCTCACTGAACAGCACATAAAACAGCTTGAGAAAAAAGAAATAACATGGAGCGACCTGGTGAAGCAGGGCGTAATAGAATACCTTGACGCGGCAGAGGAAGACAACTCGCTGGTGGCTTTTTTTGAAAAAGACCTTACGCCAAAGCACACTCACCTTGAAATAACGCCCCTTGCAATATTCGGGTTGATAACCTCGCTGGTGCCATACGCAAACTTCAACTCAGCGCAAAAGGTAAATACAGGCTCAAAGAACCAGAAGCAGGCACTCGGGTTCTATGCAGCAAACTACCCTGTAAGGATGGACATGGACGTAAACCTGCTCCACTACCCGCAATCGCCTATTGTAAGGTCTGTGATGCACAGCATAAGCGACTATGAGAAGCACGCATCAGGGCAGAATATAGTGGTGGCTGTAATGAGCTACAAGGGATACAACATGGAAGATGCGGTAATAATAAACAAGGGCTCAATAGAAAGAGGGCTTGGAAGGGGAAGCTACTACAGGCCGATGGTTGCTGAAGAATTAAGGTACAGCGGCGGGCTGGTAGATGAGATATCAATACCAAATAAGGACGTGAAGGGTTACAAGAGCGAAAAAGACTACCGCTACCTGGAAGATGACGGGATAATCTACCCTGAGGCAAAGGTTAAGGAAGGGGATGTAATAATCGGAAAAACCTCCCCGCCAAGATTCCTGAGCAGCATGGACCAGTACAGGCTTGCGAGCGATACGAGAAGGGAAAGCTCTGTAACAATGAAGCACGGCGAGGAAGGCATAGTGGACATGATACTTATCACAGAGAATGGAGAGGGCAACAAGCTGGTTCAGGTAAAAATCCGGGATGAAAGGATACCTGAAGTGGGCGACAAGCTCACATCAAGGCACGGCCAGAAAGGGGTTGTCGGGCTTATAGTGCCTCATGCAGATATGCCATTCACAGCATCAGGGATAGTCCCTGACCTGCTGTTCAGCCCCCACGGAATACCGAGCAGGATGACCATGGCGCACCTTATAGAGCTGCTTGCAGGAAAGGTTGGCGCGCTGTCAGGGAGGTATGTCAACGGGACAGTATTTGACTCTGAGCCTGAAGATGCGCTGAGAAAGGAGCTGCTGGGGCTCGGATTCAGGGACAACGGGCTTGAAACCATGTTCAACGGCGAAACAGGGGAAAAGTTCACTGTAAGGATTTTTGTAGGGGACATGTATTACCTGAAGCTGAAGCACATGGTCGCGAATAAGATACATTCAAGAGCCAGGGGGCCAATCCAGCTCCTGACAAGGCAGCCAACAGAGGGAAGGGCGAAAGAGGGCGGCCTGAGGCTTGGAGAGATGGAAAAGGACACTTACGTGGCCCACGGCGCATCACTTCTCCTCAAGGAAAGGTTTGACTCTGACAGGACAATAGTGCCTGTTTGCGAGACCTGCGGGCTGATAGCAATACACGACGACTTCAAAAGGCGCGACTACTGCCCAACATGCGGCGAATCTGTAGAAATAAGCTTCATAGAAATAAGCTATGCGTTCAAGCTTATTCTGGACGAGTTCAAGAGCATGTGCATATACCCGAAAATACAGCTGAAGAGCAAGTACTAAGATTATAGGTGCATCAAAATGGATGAAGAGGAAAAACCTGAGGCAATAGCAGAGGAAACAGAGCTGGAGGAGGCAAAAGCTCCAGATGCAGCCCTTGAAGTGAAGGCAGAGAAAAAGGAGTTGATTGAGCCAGAGCACCCAATCTACAAGCAGGTAAGCGAACTTACCTTCGGGATGCTCAGCCCAATGATGATAAAGAAGATGGCCTCTGCAAAGATAGTGACGCCAGAGCTTTACGACAAGGAGGGATACCCTGTTGACGGCGGCCTGATGGACATAAGGCTGGGGGTAATAGACCCCGGGCTGAGATGCAAGACATGCGGCTCAAAGCTGAAGGAATGCGTAGGCCACTTCGGGTACATAGCCCTGGCAAGGCCCATAATCCACCTGAACTTTGTGCCTATAATACTCACGCACTTAAGATGCACATGCAGGGAATGCGGAAGGATACTCATAGCCCAGGACAAGATAGACAAATACGGGGAAAAGCTGAAGCAGTTCGGCATGGAAAAGGGCGAGGAGCAGATGAGGAAGAAAGTAAAGGAAATAATTTCAAAGGCCGGCGGGAAATGCCCGCACTGCAAGGCAAAGCAGTTCAAGATAACAGTGGAAAAGCCAACAACAATCTTTGAGGATGACAAAAGGATATCACCAATAGAGATAAGGACGAGGCTTGAAAAAATAACAGATAGCGATGTAGAGCTCTTCGGGCTGAACCCCAAGGCAACCAGGCCTGAGTGGATGGTGCTGACAGTAATGCCAATACCGCCAGTGACAATGAGGCCCTCAATCACGCTTGAAACAGGCGAGAGAAGCGAGGACGACCTGACCCACAAGCTGGGAGACATAGTAAGGATAAACCAGAGGCTTTTTGAAAACATAAATGCAGGTGCGCCTGAGATAATAGTTGAAGACCTGTGGGACCTTCTGCAATATCACATAACCACCTTCTTTGACAATGAGGTGGCGCAGCTTCCTCCAGCCAGGCACAGGTCAGGGCAGCCCCTCAAGACCTTGACAGAAAGAATCAAGAGCAAGGAGGGGAGAATAAGGCACAACCTTGTCGGGAAAAGGACAAACTTCTCTGCAAGGACAGTGATAAGCCCGGACCCGATGCTGGACATAAATGAAGTGGGAGTCCCAGAGATAATGGCGCTCAAGCTTACAGTTCCTGAGCGGGTTACAGAGTGGAACATGGCGCACCTCAAGAAGTTCATTGAGCGAGGCCCAAAGAAATATCCGGGGGCAAACTACATCATAAGGCCTGACGGGAAGAAAAAGAAGCTCACTGAGGAAACAATAGAGCAGGCGCTTGAAGAGCTCCAGCCGGGCTATGTTGTGGAAAGGCACTTAATGGACGGGGACATAGCAATATTCAACAGGCAGCCATCGCTCCACAGGATGAGCATGATGTGCCACAGGGTAAGTGTCCTCCCATACAAGACGCTGAGGCTGAACCCGGCAGTGTGCTTCCCCTACAATGCGGATTTTGACGGCGACGAGATGAACCTCCACATACCCCAGACAGAGGAGGCAATAGCCGAGGCAGAGATACTCATGCTTGTCCAGAAGCAGCTGATAAGCCCAAGATACGGGCTCTCAGTCATCGGGTGCGTGCAGGACGCGATATCAGGAAACTACATACTTACCCAGAAAAGCTTTGCCATGAAAAGGGAAGAGGCAATAGACTTGCTTGCCCAGGTGGGAATCACAGAGCCATCAAGGCTGCCAAGAAAAGAAACAGTTACAGGAAAGGAAATATTCAGCGCCCTTCTCCCGGAAGACTTCAGCTATTCTGGAAGGTCAAAATCATCTGAAGAGCCTGATGTAATAATAGAGAGCGGAAAGCTCATATCCGGTGTGATGGACAAGAACAACCTTGGCGAAGGCTCAGGGCTGCTTCTCAGGAACATACACAAGAAATACGGGGAGCAGGTAGCAGTTGAATTCATAGGAAAGGTATTCAGGCTGGGAATAGAAACGCTGATGAGAAGGGGATTCACAACAACAGTGTCAGACACTGACCTGCCTGAAAAAACAGACAGCGAGATAAAGCGCCTCCTGGAGGCATCAAGATTGGAGGTTGAAGAGCTCATAAAGTCATACAAGGATGGGACGCTTGAGGCATTCCCCGGAAGAAAGCTGAGGGAAACGCTTGAGCTGAAGATAATGGAAGTCCTTAACAGGGCAAGAAATGAGGCAGGAATAGTCGTGGCAAAAAGCGCTGACAGAAGCAGCCATACCATGATAATGGCGCTTTCAGGGGCAAGGGGAACAACAATAAACCTCGCCCAGATGTCAGCAACAGTAGGGCAGCAGGCGCTAAGGGCGAAAAGGATAGAAAAGGGATACAAATACAGGACACTGAGCTGCTTTGAGAGAAACGACATGGGGCCTGAGGCGCACGGATTCATAAAGAACTGCTTCAAGAAAGGGCTTGCGCCTGCAGAGTTCTTTTTCCAGGCAATGGTGGGAAGGGACTCGCTCATGGACACCGCCCTGAGAACCCCGAAATCAGGATACCTGTACAGGAGGCTTGCAAACGCAATGCAGGACCTGAGAGTGGAATACGACCTCACAGTAAGGGATGCATCAAAGAGGATAATACAGTTCATGTACGGGGAGGACGGGATAGACGTATCAAAATCAGAGGCGGGAAAAATAAACGTCAAGAGAATAATAAGCGAAGTGACAGGGGAATAAAATGGAAGATACTCTAAAAAAATACGAGGGAAGGCTTCCTGAAAGCGTGCTTGAGGATGTAAGGCAGAGCATGCCCAAAAAGATATCGGAAAGCAAGCTAAGGGAAGTCATGGAAACTGTGGAAAAAGAGTACACCCAGATGCTGGCAGAGCCTGGGGAAAGCGTAGGCATTGTATCTGCAGAATCAATAGGCGAGCCCGGAACCCAGATGACGCTCAACACATTCCACTTTGCAGGCGTTGCAGAGATGAACATCACAACAGGGCTTCCAAGGATAATAGAAATCCTTGATGGAAGGAGGAATATCACAACGCCAATGATGGAGATATACCTGAAGAAGCCATACAGCCAGGGAAAAGACATCAAGAAGATAGCCCTGTACGTGAAGGAGACGAAGCTTGCTGACATAGCTTCAGAGATAACCCTGAACCTGGCAGAATCAAGGATAGAGGTCACTATAGACAACGACAAGGCAAAAGAGCTGGCGATTACAGAGGCAAACCTCCTTAAAGCCCTCAAGACAGCAAACAAGAACCTTTCAATAGACATCAAGAAAGGAATTTACATATTCAAGATGAAAAGCAAGGATGAAAACTCAAACGCAATCTACAAGCTCAAGGAAAAGATAAAAGAAAGCTACATAAGGGGCGTAAGGGGAATAACACAGATACTCCCTGTGAAAAAGGACGGCGAATTCATAATAATAACAGCAGGCTCAAACTTGAAAAAGCTGCTGGGCCTTCCATTCGTGGACGGGACAAGGACAACAACAAACGACATATTTGAGATAGAGGAAGTGCTTGGGATAGAGGCTGCAAGGCATGCCCTTATAAATGAGGTGTTCAAGGTCATAGAAAACCAGGGGCTCAATGTGGACATAAGGCACCTGATGCTTGTAGCAGACACAATGTGCTTCAATGGAAAACTGAAGGGGATAACAAGGTATGGCGTTGTGAGGGAAAAGGCAAGCGTGCTCGCTCGCGCGTCTTTTGAAACCCCGATAAAGCACATAATCAGCGCGTCGCTTACAGGTGAAGTGGACAAGCTCAACTCAGTAGTTGAGAATGTGATGCTCAACCAGCCAGTTCCTGTAGGGACAGGTTTGCCAAAGCTTATCACTAAGAGGGTGAAGTAGGCATGCTTGACGCTATTTTAGTCAGGGACCATTGTGGAAGCCTGGCAGGAGGAAGCCTCAAAATCCATGTGCCTGGCGGAACAATTGAAGTAGTGCCTGCACCCTCTTGCATAGGGCAGCTTGTAAATGCCGTTTTAGGAAAGCCAGCATCAGACATGATTATAGCTAAAGATGAAAGCGGAGCAGTCCTTTACCAGGCAGCAGCAGGGCAGATATTTCAGCAGCAGGGGCAGCCGCCGCAGCAAAGAATAGGAACCCTGATGGTAAATCGGAATGCAGGGACAGCAGAAATATTCAGCACGCCCAGGATATATCCTGATGGGAGCTGCCATGCATCATATGCGAGGTTCAGCTTCAGAAGCGGGGAGGCAGTGCCACAATAAAATCCGCAAGCCAAAGAGGCCGTTAAAATGCCAACAGATGCAATATCAGAAATCAAGAAAGGAGTGAAGGAGAAAAAAGCACTTATAGGAACAGCAAGGACGATAAAGGCCCTCAAGCTGGGGAAACTCCAGAAAGTATTCCTGACCAGCAACTGCCCTGCAAGCGTGAAAAGCAGCATAGAGCACTACAGCAGGCTTTCAAGCTGCAAGATTGAGCAGCTAGACATACCAAACGACGAGCTTGGAGTTATATGCAAGAAGCAGTTTTCAATATCGGTGATTGGATTAAAGGATTAATTAAATGCCCATCCCTACATCTAAGATAATATACGACTCTAACCTGATGAAGGTAATGTCGCTGTTTGAGACGCTCACAAAGGTCCAATTGAAGGACTGCTTCACTGCAAACGGCGCAATATACTTCGTGGTTGAGTCAGAGAACATGGGAAAGGCCATAGGCAAAAGCGGGGCAAACATCAGAAGGATGGAAAGCCTCCTGAAAAGAAGAACAAGGGTGATTGAATACAGTCCGGATTTGGCAACATTTATAAAGAACCTGATTTATCCCCTGACAGCAAAGCAGATAGATGTTGACGACGGCAAAGTCACGATAACAGGGCCTGACACCAAAACAAAGGCCATGCTGATAGGAAGGAACTCATCAAACCTTAACCATTACAAGGAAATAATCAGGAGATATTTTGAAATAAGGGAAATAAGGGTAATCTGAAATGGGGAAAAAATCAAATGGGTTGAATTCAGGCAAAAAGCTCATGCAGAAAAGGGCCAGGTTTAAGTGGAGTTCTGAAAAATACACTAAAAGGCTGCTTGACCTTAAGAAGAGGTCAGACCCCCTTGAAGGGGCTGCGCAGGCAAAAGGGCTTGTCCTTGAAAAAGTCCAGATAGAGGCAAAGCAGCCAAACTCGGCAATGAGAAAGGCAGTAAGGGTGCAGCTTATCAAGAACGGAAGGCAGGTCACAGCCTTTGCCCCAGGGGACGGCGCAATAAAGATGATGGACGAGCACGATGAAGTCGTGATAGAGTGCATCGGCGGGAACAAGGGGCGTGCAAAGGGCGACATACCTGGCGTAAGGTGGCAGGTAATCAAGGTCAACGACCAGTCACTAAGGGCGCTTCTCTCAGGAAAGATAGAGAAGGCAAGGAAGTAAGCATCAGGAAATCTGATTTCCCGGTTGGATACGGGAATCCGGATGCGGCTGATTTTTTGAATCGTAACCAAAAAGAAAAAATAAAACATATGGCGGATTACCAAGCACCAGAAGCTTCAAAAGTCGTATTAACACCAATTGATGCTAAAGGGCTGCATTCTCTTGGTTGTATAGTAACTGCAGAAGAAATAATACTCCGAAGAGACGAAAAACAGGAATTGTTCGGCATGGAACTTCATGAAGGACAACCTGTGAAGATAGATTACATAATCGGCGGACATAAAACCTATGTCGTATATGAAGTTTGCAATATTGAGCCCCCCGATGCGTATGTTGGCAGAGGAACTACTGTCATAATTAACGGTGAAGGTCTGGAAACTGCAGTAAAACAAAATGGACAGCTTACCTTAGAAGAAAGGGTCCAATTAAGACGCACTCTACAGGCACGCATTGAGTTGCTTCAAAAAGACGTAGGATTGTGCATCCAATATGGTTTGGACCCGTCTAACTTAGTTGCAGAGTTAAATTCGCGAAAAGAATATTTAAGAGAATTTTGGTAATATGACCTTGGGAGAAGGGCTTGAAAAAGTTATTGAATTAGGGAGAAGATACCAGCTCAGAACAGCAGGAGACTTAATTGAACACTGCACTGATGCAATCCTTCAATACGCAATGATGGGGTCCCATCCTGAAGTTTCAGGTAAAGAAGCAGACTCATTGAACCATATACGGTTTTATATAAATGTTATTCGATATCTGCACGGGCTAGGAGGATATGATGATGAGAACAAGGCAGAAGTAGAACGATTTTTAGGGGCGCTCTTTTGAAAGAAACCTGGGTGCTTTAGCCAGGGGTAGTTTAGCAGAATACTTTGAAAAACAAAAAATCCCAAAACAGTTACAAATTTATGGTATGTCCGCCCGGGGCTATACCATTACATTCGTTCTAAATAACGAAACTTTTTTATATTTGTAATGGCATATAGATTTCTATGCAAATCGTGCAAAAGAGAGGCTATTATTACCTTGGCCATTCATTCAGGAAGTCAGGGAGGCCTACTTACCGGGAAATTTACCTGGGCAAGACTGTGCCCAATGATATTGAACTGACAAAAGAGGCTTTTCTAAGAAAAATCCTAAATGAGGAAGCTTTTGTCAAGCTTGAAAAGATAAGGAAGAGCTTCAAGGAGCAGTGGAAAAGGTACCCTGAAACAATAAAAAAGAAAATACTCCTTGATTTTTCTATAGATTTCACCTATAACACGAACGCCATAGAAGGCTCAAAAATCACAAAGGAAGAAACACAGGAGATACTTGAGAAGAGAATATCCCCCAACAAGCCATTACCAGATATCTTGGAAACAATCGCTCACTCCAAAGTGTTTTTCAGCGCACTAAATGAAAAGAAAGAATTATCCGGAAATCTTATCTTGAAATGGCACTATGAATTATTCAAGGATACAAAGCCAGATATTGCCGGCAAAATCAGGGAATACTTGGTTCGAGTAGGAGACTACAGGGCGCCAGACTGGCAAGATGTTCCAACTCTGCTGAAGGAACTCTTTTCCTGGTATTGCAAAAACAAGAAAATAATGCACCCTTTGGAGCTCGCTGCCCGTGCCCACTACAAATTTGAGAAGATACACCCCTTTGGAGACGGAAACGGCAGAGTTGGCAGGCTTATCATTGCACACATACTGAAAAATGGAGGATACCCGCTGCTTATAATTGAATATAAGAGGAGGAAGTCATATTATCATGCATTGAGCAAGACCGAAAATGATTTTGTAAACTACCTGATAAAGCGCTATCTGAGCAGACACAAAGAATTCCTTAGAAAGCCCTGACTTTTAACAAGAAAATAGAGTGTCCGCACGGGCTATTAATTCTTCAGTTCCCCACTGGACAATGGACAGGTGGGGGAAAGATATTTAAAAGTCTGAGACAAGTTAAGATTGATAGTTGGTCAAAATGGACAAAGACAAAGCACTAGTAGTATTTCAGGATAAGAAAATAAGAAGAATCTGGCATAATGATGAGTGGTATTTCTCAGTTACTGATATAGTTCAAGCACTGACAGAGAGTCTCAGCCCAAGGCAATACTGGGGTGTATTAAAAAGCAGAGAACCCCAACTGTTAACAATTTGTTTACAGTTGAAAATGCCAGCTGAAGATGGCAGAATGAGGCTTACAGACTGCGTAAACACTAAAGATGCTTTCAGGCTTATCCAATCTTGGAAGAAGGCAAAGATAAAGCGGCAAAGTATATCTTCGAGATTTTGGAAGAACTGAACACTGATGTATTTCTTTTTACATTAACCAGGAACCAGATTGAAAAGCTGAACAAGTATGATGATGAAATCAAAATCATCCATCTGGACAGAAAAGAATGGCAGCAATTATACATTAAAAATGCAAAGGGTTAGTGTTTCTCATCTTAGCCTTGCATTAAGGGATATGGTTTCTTGGTACGAGCAGAATAAAAATAAATTCAAGCCTCTGGTATTGGCGGCAATCATACACAATCAGTTCGAATATGTGCATCCCTTTCAGGATGGGAACGGGAGGGTCGGAAGGCTGCTTCTGAATTTCATTCTCTTAAAGAGAAAATATCCCCCCATAAGCATAAACTTGGAAGACAGGGCAGAATACTACCGGACTTTACACGAATACCAAAAGAACCAGAATCTAAAGCCAACTGTTGAGTTTTTAGTGAAACAGTATAAAAAAACACTAAGAAAGGTGACCACAAGAAAATAAAGTTCAGCAGCCTAAATTATAGTAATTCAATAGTAGTAAAAATAGAAAGATTTAAATACCCTGCCTGAGCCTGCCTTCACAATATGGCAGCAATGCTGAATCTTGAGGAAGTAACCCTGAAAAACATAGTTGAATCCCCTGAATTCAGAGCGCGATTCGCAGAGATTAGAGACAGGACTTTCCAGGATTTTGGAAAGGAAAGGGACTACAGAAGGGTGAGGGAATACGGGCTCACAGTAGAGGCAGATGAAAGCGGGATTTACATAAGCGATGTAATCCAGGGCGATACAGGGGAAACCAACCTTGAAGAGCACCTTATATTCCAGGGTGTAAAGGGCATAGTCCTTGCAAGCTGCCACACGCACAAGATTGCAGGCGGAAATTACGACCTGCCGCCAAGCCCTGATGACTTTGAAATATGGAACCTTCACGAGGTATATAATAAGGGAGTTCAGAATGGTGTATGGAAAGGAGATGAAATGTTAATGGCTCCAAATCCAAACCTTTGGGTATACGAGACAAGCCCTGTTGGAATAGTGCCGTTTTTCTATGGCCCTGAAAAAGCCGGAATGCAGGTTTACAGGCTGCGGGATGCAAACATAGATTCATACCTGCTGAGCCTGCTGCTTATGATGGATGAAAAAAATCTAAGCGAGTCGGATATGCGCAGGGAAAGGGGAGTAAGGTCTGTTCAGGGATTTTCAAACAGGCAGCCAGGCATCACTGCTGCCTTCTACAAGTCGCCAGTCAGCGGCCTGTACATGCCAGAGGGGGTTTCAGGCTCGCTCCCATTGAAAAGGGCAGACGACTTGTTTGAGCTGTTCAGGAAGCTATAATCCCTTTCGGTTTATGGACTGAGCAGTTCCTTCTCAAGCCTGGCAGCCAGGGGCTCTGCCCTGTCTATGCTTTCCCTGAAATTTTGGTAGCGCTTCCTGAAATCAGCAAACCTTTCCCTCAGGGAGACAACCTTATGGCCATTTGCCCTTTTGTCAGCGTAATAAAGAACCTTCTCCTCCCAGGAGCTGGGCCTGTTCACGGCATCATAGATATAGTGAACAGGATGCTTCCTTATTATTTCAGCAACCTCGCCATATCCATGCTTTGCGAGGATTTCATAGCCAATCTCCTCATGGTTTCCCCCTGTCTGGATAGCCTTCAGCTTCCCAATGTCATGGAGAAGGCAGGCCCTGTCCAGCAGTTCAAGGTTTATCCGCTTGCGCCTCAGCAACAGGCCCTGTGCAACATCTGCTGCAATCCTGCTCACAGCAATGCTGTGCCTGATGATGTTCTGGGGCACGTTATGGCTCCAGAGCAGCTCAAAGCATTCCCTTCTTGAAGGAACAACCATGAGAAAGCAGCACTCAGCAGGGTTAATAAACATTTCCTTAATCCCTGCAAAAGATATATAAACTATGCGGATGAGTCAATAGCAATGGTTCTGGAGCTGCTGATAAATCCGAAAAAGGCTGAAAAGACGCCCTGGGAGATGTTTTTTCTTGGGTTGGTATATGCGTCAGTGGCAATGCTGCTGAGCATGTGGATTTTTGAGGATAACATCAGCATGGTAATGGTTTTTCTCACAGTGCTCTCATGCACCTACCTGATTCAGGGAACATTCAGGCTTGAGGAAAAGAAGGACGAGAATCTGAAAAAAGAGATATCCCGCCTGAAAGAGCACGCCAAGGCCCTGTCTTTCCTGATGTTCCTGTTCCTCGGCTTTACATTGGCTTTCTCGCTCGGGTATGTTTTCATGCCAGCCGAGAGCCTGAACAAGGTATATGGGGTGCAGATGACAACAATAGAATCCATAAACTCGCCTGGCACCACAGGAAACTCAACAGCAGCAACAGGGTTATTCACGAAAATACTCTTCAACAACCTGAAGGTCCTGTTTTTCAGCTTCCTTTTTGCGTTCTTCTACGGGGCAGGTGCGATATTCATACTCGCATGGAACGCTTCAGTAGTTGGAACAGCCATAGGCAGCTTTACAAGAAACGGGCTGGCGAATGTAGCCAACACACTGGGGCTGACAAGCATAGGAAGCTACCTGTCATCTTATTCGCTTGGGCTGCTGAGATACCTGACGCACGGGTGGCTGGAGATTCTCGCATATTTCACAGCAGCGCTTGCAGGAGGCATCATATCAATATCCATGCTGAAGCACGACATAAGAAGCCCTGAGTTCGGGAAAACGCTGGTTGATTTTGCAAACCTTGCAGCAATATCAGTGATAATGCTTGTAATAGCGGCGGCAGTAGAGGTATACGTAACTCCTGTTTTCTTCTGAATGCAATATCAAAATATTTTTATACTAATGGCTTTAAGGTAAGGGGGTCATGAAAACATATCTGGCCATGTTATTTGTTCTTCTGGTTTCTTCCATGGCCGCAAGCGCAGCAATATCAATAGACAGCGTCGGCAAGGAGCAGTTCAGCCTAGGCGACAAGATAACAGTCTCATACAACCTCTCGCTGGCAACAGAGCAGGAAGCGCTGTTCAGGCTGAGCCTTGAATGCCCCTCATACAGCCTTGGCTACTTCACCACGCCGGTCAGCTTGGTGCCTGGTTCAAACAAGAGCATAGTTGCGCCTTCAATCTCTGCGAACAGCCAGATGCTTGGCGAGTGCATGATAATCTCCAGCCTGCAGTCCACTGACAAGAAATTTTCAGAGGAGCTGAAATCAGACAAGTTTTATGTCACAGATATTATCGGGATAAGCCTGGACACAAATGGCAGAAGCTTCTATCCCTCTGAAAAAATAGAGCTGGCTGGAAACGTAGTCCAAAGCTTCAGCACGCCGAAAACAATAACGATAAGCTTTGAAAGGCAAACCCTCATGGCAAGCATAGGCGCGCTAAGCTTTAATCAGACAATAGAGATACCAAAATCAATCAGGTCAGGAACACACAAGATTGTTGTGACAGCAAACGACTCCTATGGCAACAGCGGGCAGGCAGAAGCTGAGATATCAGTTGCCCAGGTGCCATCCATCATTCTCATAAGCCTCAGCAAGGAGCGGATAAATCCTGGAGATGAAATAAAGGGCTATGCTACAATACTTGACCAGGCAAACGACACAATGGATGGAAAGCTGACAATCAAGATAACAAGCCAGGATAAGAACGAGCTTATGAGCCGTGACACAGATTCAAAGCAGTCTTTCTCATACCAGTTTGACAAGTATGCAGCTCCAGGAATCTACACAGTAAAGGCAACAAGCCAGGGTCTCAAATCAGAGAAAAGGATTGCTGTGAACACAATAGAGTCTGTAGTGCTGTCTTTTGACGGCAAAAGGGTGATAAGCTCAAAAAACACAGGAAACGTGAACTATGAGAAGAATGTCAACATAAAGCTCACTACAGAGCAGGGGAATGTAATACCTATTGAAAAGAAAATAAGCCTCAAGCCGGGAGAGGAAAGCAGCGTGGACATTTACAGGGAAGCCCCTGCAGGAACATATGATGTCAGCTTTGCATCAGGAGGGGAGCAGAAGGTATTCCAGGGAATAGCAACCCAGGATGAAAGAAGCATTGGGAAAAAGGTATCAGACGGGCTGGGCGGCATAACCGGAATGGTCACTGGAACCGCGCCTGGAGATGCAGTAGTTTTCAAAAAGCCATTCCTGGTTCTTCTCACAATGCTCGCGATAGCAGTTCTGTCAGTAGTAATATTGAGGGGGGAGCGGCAAAGGAGAAAAGAGCTGGCAGAAAGGAAAAGGCAGCAGCAGCTTGCATCCATCCCAAAAGAGGAGTCAAGTGCTGATGAAATCGCAGGAGCAGGAAATCCCCTGGACAGGGACAAGCACAAGAAGTTCGTAGAGGACATGCTCAAGGAAAAGCAGTTCAAATAAGCCTGCTATTTAATAAGCTCAATTAATTCACTGTATCATTGGAAGAAGCGCTCATCCTGGCAATCAGCGCAGCTCCAATAGCCCCAGGATTCTTAAGCCTGCTTTTTTCAATCCTGACAGGATGCTGGCCAGCATAGCTATGCCTTCTCTCAGCCTTTCTTACGCTGTCAAGGAATGGCAAATTGCTCACTCCACCGCCCAGTATTATCATTTCAGGGTCAAAAATGGCTGATATGTTTGACAAGCCAACCCCCAGCTTGTCTATGGTTTCCTTCATTACCACTACAGCTGCCTTCTCCTTTGAGAAGTAGATTTTAGCAGGCTCTGGTTTGGCAATCCTGCCGCCTGCCTGGATATACCTCCTGACTATTGACCTGCCGGAACACCAGCTTTCAAAATCGCCCCTTTTACCGCAGCCGCAAGCAATCCCTGAAGGGTCAATCATCATATGCCCAACCTCCCCTCCGCCTCCCTTGCCCTTATAAAGTGAGCTGTTTATGATGATGCCAGCTCCTATGCCTGTGCCTATTATCAGGCCAACCATGTTTCCTAAACCCCTGCCAGCACCAAGCTGATGCTCAGCAACTGCAAAGCAGGCAGCATCATTCTCAATAAGCGCCTGTTTCCCGGTTTTTGACTCAATGATGCCCCTTAAATTAACCCCTGCCAGCTTAGGGATGTTTGGGGAGAATGTGATTACATCATCATCTACCCGCCCGGCAAAGCCAACACCTACGCCATCAGCATGCTTATAGTCAAGCCTTCTGATTGATTCAATAATCCTGCTTATTATAACAGTCCTGCCTCCGCTGGCCAGAAGGGGCATCTCATGCTCTCCCATGACCTTGAGCCCATCGCTTATAAGCAGGCTCCTTATCATTGTTCCGCCTATGTCAAGCCCTATATAAGTGCGGCCCATAATCAGGTATTGCCAGAAACAGTTTTTAAATTTATGGGCAGGTTTAATGGGGTTGGGTTAGGAAAGAGGTGCTGAACCTAACCCAACCGCACATTAATATGATGATAGAGCGCGATGCCTGAAGCCCAACTGTTACATGGTATGTAAAACTTATATTTAAAGATTTCGGTAAATTCTGCCAAAAATTTATATAAAAATAGGGCTTAAACACCTATTATTATGAATATCAGGTTTTACCCTATTGACGTCACATACAAGGTTGTCAGGGATGCGGCAGTCATACAGCTATACGGAAGAACTGATGACAACCGCCAGATATGCGTTACTGATGACACATTTGAGCCCTATTTCTGGATTGTGACTGATGACAAGGCAGCTGTTGAATCCCTGGCAGCCAAAACGCAGGAGGGCGATATAAAGGTCAAAAAGGCAGAACTGCACAGAAAAAGGTATGGTGGAAAGGAAGTAAGCGCCATCAAGGCGTTTGCTTATCTCCCTTCAGATGTGCCAGCACTCAGGGAAGCTGCAGCAGGCCTCGGAAAATGCCTTGAGGCAGACATACCATTCACAAGGCGCTACCTAATAGACCGCTCAATAAGCCCGCTATCGCTATGCGAGGCAGAGGGCGAATTCATAAGCCAGCGCTCAAAGGTGCCTGTTTTTAAGGCAGTCAGGATAGCCCAGACAGAGGATGTGGTCCTTCAGGATTTCAGGGTTCTGGCCCTTGACATAGAGACGCACAGCAAGTTTGGAAGCGAAATAGTGCCTGAGAGCCAGCCAATCATAATGCTTGCGCTGGCAGGCGACAACTTCAGGAAAGTGATTACATGGAAGCAGTGGAAAACAGAGCTGGACTACGTGGAGTTCGTGGACAGCGAACTGGGGCTGATTGAGAGGTTCAAGCAGCTTTTGGAGGAGTACAAGCCGGATATGCTGGCAGGCTATTTCTCAGACGGCTTTGATCTCCCATATATCAGCACAAGAGCTGAGAAGTACAAGATTCCCCTTGACATAGGACTGGATTATTCCAGCCTGAAGATAGGCAGGAGGCAGAATAAGTCCGCTGAAATTACAGGAATCTCGCATTTTGACGTGTTCATGTTTGTCAAGAGGATATTCGGGAGATCTATGGCTACAACGTCATATGGCCTTGACTCAGTTGCTATGGAAATCCTGAACGAGGGAAAGCATGAGGTGGACTTAAGCAGCCTTTACAATTCGTGGGAAACCAACACAGGGCTGGAGGACTTCTGCAGGTATAACCTGCAGGATGCAGAGCTTACGCTAAAGCTTGCGAGGAAACTCCTTCCAAACCTTACAGAGCTGGTAAAGATAGTCGGCCTGACACCTTATGAAGTGAGCAGGATGAGCTTCTCACAGCTTGTTGAATGGTACTTGATGAATGAGGCAAAGCATTTCAATGAGCTGGCGCCAAACAGGCCCGAGTACAGCGAGTCAAGGCAGAGGATTGAAAGCACATACGCAGGCGCATATGTCTTTGAGCCAGTCCCCGGGCTTTACAATGACATAGTTGTGTTTGATTTCAGGAGCCTGTATCCTTCAATAATATCGGCCCATAACATAAGCCCTGAAACAATGAACTGCGGATGCTGTGTTGAGCAGGACACAGTTCCCGGAGATGGAATGAAAAGCTGGTTCTGCAGGAACAAGAAAGGGTTCATCTCAACAATGATAGAGGGCCTCATAAAGAGGAGAATGAGGATAAAGGAGATAATGAAGACTGCTGAGGACACAAAACTCCTGAAAGCAAGGGCAGAGGCCCTGAAAACAATCGCCAACTCAATGTATGGCTATATGGGCTTCTTTGGGGCGAGATGGTACAGCCTGGAATGCGCAAGGAGCATAACAGCCTACGGAAGGCACTACATAATGAAGGTAATTGAAAAAGCAGGCAGGGAATTCAAGGTGCTCTATTCAGACACAGACTCAATATTCCTGGCTCTGGAGGGCAAAACAAGGCAGGACGCCGAGAATTTCGTAAACGAAATCAACAGCACGCTTCCCGGGCTTATGGAGCTGGACTACGAGGGCTTTTATCCTTCAGGGCTCTTTGTGGCAACAAAGGAAAAAGGATACGGGGCAAAGAAGAAATACGCGCTCATCTCAGAAGAGGGCGGCATAAGAATAAAGGGATTTGAGGCAATACGGAGAAACCTGTCAATGATATCAAGGGAAGTCCAGGAAAACGTGATAAGGATAATATTGAGGGAGCATGATGAGGAAAAAGCCAGAAGATACGTCAAGGAGACAATAGAGGCAATAAGGCAGAAAACCATCCCGTCAGAGAAGATGATAATAAACACGCAGCTCCAGAAGGAAGTAATGAGCTACAGCAGGATTATGCCTCCACATGTTGCAGTGGCCAGGAGGATGAAAGAGCAGGGAAAGCGGGTTGGGAGCGGCTCGGTAATAAGCTATGTGGTTGTCAGCGGAAAGGACAAGATAAGGGACAGGGCAAGGCTGCCATCAGAGATAAAAGAGGGGGATTACGACCCTGAATATTACGTGTACAATCAGGTGATTCCTGCTGTTGAGAAGATTTTTGATGTGTTCGGCACAAACATACTGGAATATGCCGAGCCAAGAGCGCAAAAAAAGCTGGACTCGTTTTTTGGTTAAACAGGTTCGAATTTTATTTCTTAAGTATAGGCAAGGAAGTTAATTTTCGTATGATTTTTTCCTTGCCTATATCCAGCGGAATTTACAATTTTTATCCGGATATTAAATTCCGCTCGTATAAAATCACAAAAAATCCAGTTGATACAATCCCGTATCACGCGGGTTCGAAACTCAATGCGGGCGAAACTCCGTGACTTGCGAGTGAGCGACGAACTCGCTCACAATTACCTGCCGGCGCACACACTTCAGACATGTAACACAACCTTTAAAATAAACACTACGGTTCTCAAAATAATGAAACTGATAGCAGACCTTCATCTTCACAGCCACTATGCGAGGGCCACAAGCAAGGACCTGAACCTTGCAAACCTTGAGAAGTATGCTCGGATAAAAGGCCTCGGGCTCCTTGGGACTGGGGACTTTCAGCATCCAAAGTGGCAGCAGGATGTAAGGCAGGAGCTGGAAGAGGACGAAAAAGGAATCCTCTGGAGCAAGGGGGGGTTTCCATTTATCTGGCAGACAGAGATATCGCTGATTTACACCCAGGATAACGCAGGCAGGAGGATACATTACATCCTGCTCGCCCCAGGCGGAGAGGTGGTTTCCCAGGTAACAGAGGCACTTGCAGGAAAGGGAAGGCTTGACTACGACGGAAGGCCTATCTTCGGGTTCAGCAGCATTGAGCTTGTTGACATGATGATGGGCATAAGTGCAGACATAGAGATAATACCTGCGCACGCATGGACGCCCTGGTTTAGCGTTTTTGGGAGCAACTCAGGGTTTAACTCCCTGAAGGAATGCTTCCGGGACAGGGTTAACAAGATTCATGCAATAGAAACAGGTTTATCTTCAGACCCCCCAATGAACTGGCGCATAAGCGAGCTTGACCGCATAACGCTCATCTCAAATTCCGACAGCCACAGCTACTGGCCATGGAGGATAGGAAGGGAAGCAAATATTTTTGAGCTGAATGAAATAAGCTACAGGGCAATAATAAGCTCAATAAGGAACAAGAAGCTGGCAGCCACAATTGAAGTAGACCCTGCATACGGGAAATACCATCTTGACGGGCACAGGGCGTGCGAAGTCTGCCTCGAGCCGAAGGAATCAATAATGCAAAAAAACATCTGCCCGAAATGCAGGAGAAAGCTGACAATAGGGGTTCTCCACAGGGTTGAAGAGCTTGCAGACAGGCCAGAGGGGTTCAGGCCTCCAAACGCAGCCCCATTCCACTCGCTGATACCAGTCTCTGAAATAATCGCCCAGGCAACAGGCACAGGAATAGCAACAGCCAAAGTATGGAAGGCATTTAACGAGCTGATAAAGGCATTTGGAAGCGAGTATAATGTCCTCCTGGAAGCTCCGGGAGAGGAAATAGGAAGGGTTACAGGCGAAAAAATCGCATCTGCAATAATGCTGAACAGGGCTGGGAAGCTGAAGATAATCCCAGGCTACGACGGCGAATATGGAAAGCCTGTTTTTGGAGCGATTGAGAATAATGAAAATCCTGAAAAGGGCTTGAAAAAGCAGGTTAAGGGCAGCCACAAAAACCAGGGCCAGAAAGGGCTTGATGATTATTTCTGATATACTGATATAACTAATCAGATTTGCTTTTCTCCCCCTTAGCCTGCCTGTTCTGGTGGACGAGTGTTATGGCAAGCAGGACACCTGCCAGCGAGTAAATCAGGATGAAATAATGCAATAGGAAACTTTTGTCTTTCTTTGTATGGTAGCATTGAAAGATATGTGAAGTCATCCAAAATCATCCATATTCGCCATTGCTTTAAAAAGCTCCGTTCAAAGTTCATTTTGAACCAAATGTTTATATAGATAATAATTGTAAAACCACCGGTATTCCGGGTATTCACGACAGTTGAATTTAACAAGGACTTTAGTAAACTTAGTTCTCAAGAGCAAGCAAGAGTAAACAAAATTTTAAAGCAATTAAAAGAACAAGGTGGTGACGTGGGAAAGCCTCTTTCTGGAGTTTCATTTTTCAGAGAAAAAAAGTTTGATGGCAAACGGTTATATTATCTGGTTTATAAGGATTCTTTTGTAATCTTGGCTATTGCTATAAGCGATAAGAAAGCACAGAAGGCAACAATTAATAGGATTTTACTGGATTTGGTAGAATATCAGCAATATGTTTATGATTTATTGAAAAAGAACTAACCAGTCCATTCCTTTACTCTTCCATGCTTTATGTCCTCTAGGCTCCTTTTTATCTTGTTGACTAGTTCTATGTCAACTTCTGCTTCTCGCTTTAATCTTTCATATTCTTCTTTGGGTATTGTTATGGTTTCCATATCTGTTGTTTGGAGCAACTCATTTAAATATTTTGCTGCTCCCTAAAAGGCGGTTGTCAGATATCTCCTGCTGAATTTCTGGCTAAAAACCTTAACTTCGTGTCTATAATTTTATAAACCGCAGGTTTTTCCCCTGGATGATGAAACTTCATGAGCTAAAGGGAAAAGTGCCTGAGCAATTATACGCTGTGCTTGACAGCGAGATAAAGGAGCTGAGGCCTGCCCAGGAAAAGGCAATAGCCGCCGGGCTGCTTGATGGGGAGAATGTCCTCGTATGCACTCCAACCAGCTCTGGAAAAACCCTGATTGCAGAGCTTGCAGCAGTATCAGCCATATTAGGCAGGAACAGGAAAGCAGTTTATATAGTTCCCCTGAAAGCCCTTGCGAATGAGAAATACAACGACTTCAAAGCCAGGTACGGGAGCTTTCTGAAGATAGCCCTGTCAATAGGCGACCTTGACTCAGCAGACCCTTACCTTGCCGAATACGACCTGATAATCACAGTCTCTGAAAAGCTTGACAGCCTGATTAGGCATTACGCGCCCTGGATAAGCATGGTTGGCGTAATAGTTGTGGACGAGATACACCTTCTCAACGAGCCTGAGAGGGGGCCTACACTTGAAATTATAATAACCATGCTGAAAAAGCTCCTTAAAAACGCGCAAATCATAGGCCTTTCTGCAACCATAGGAAACCCGCAGGAGCTGGCAGACTGGCTTGGGGCAAAGCTGGTTGTTGATGACTGGAGGCCTGTAAAGCTGATGAAAGGGATTTATTCAGAAGGGGAGCTTGAGTTCTACTGACTATATAAGATATTAATTTTATATAAAAAAACAAAAACAAGCCGCAAAGTTTAAATATTAGCTATTGCATACACCATTCATGACCCTGAAAAACATTGGCAGGAAAAAAAACGCTTTAAAAGCAATATCTTCTATTGCATTGTTGGGTCTGGTAATTGTATTGAGCCTTAACTAGGCTCTCCTAATTTCTTCCTGAGCTTTATAACGCTTGGGAAGGCATCTCTATAAAAAAACAAAATGGCGCAGCAAAAAAAGGCAAACAGGGAAAACTTGATTTTAGCATTGGTAGTCGTATTGTTGCTGGTACTAGTACTGCTTCAATAAAAAAGCTCTTTCTCAAGGCCTTTTGAGGCAAACCCGAAAAAAGGTCTTGAGGCAGGGCTATAGGAAAAAAACTGAGGGGAGGGAAGAATATGGCAATTCAAACGGATGAAGTACTAACATGGCAGGAGGCCAATTACCTTTATCATTACCTCAGGGAAACCTCTCCTCAGAAGGCAGGGGAGCTGGACAGCCTGAGAAGGGCGTCCTGGGGCAGGGGAATCCCATTGGAAGACCTTGCTGCTAACGCAAGCCCCAATTGCCTTAAAGAGATGGCTGATGGAGTTTCAAGAATGCCTGCAGGAGTGGCAATAGCTGAAAAGCTGTATGATACAGCCCGGAAAATAGGGTACAGGCGCAGTCCATCTGGATTAAAACGCATTCACGCAGAAGCAGGACCAAGAGCTTATGCATTAGCCCCTGGGGCTCCGCTTGAGAGCCTTGCAGATGCAGAAATGCCGTTAGGCGCTGAAGGCGTGTTATTTTACATTACGAACAGCTCAGGCCCTGATGGCAGAGGCTACAGCATTTACCCTGGAAGGCAGGGAGCTGATGGAATGAAAACGAGCGAGGCATTGGAGATACATGGGCGCAGGATTCCATTGGGTGCGCCAAGATTTTATGGAAGGCTGGAGGACGCTGCCATGGCAGCTTCAAGCAGATTAAGAGGCATAGGCCAATATGCAGTGCTGGTGGTGGGAGGCAGCATACCGCCTGAAAAATCAGAAAAGCTGCTCAGAATAGTCAGGAATAATGGAAGAAATACCGAATCCAGACAGGAAGGGCAGGCTGCCAAAAGACAGGAGAGGGAGTACCTTCAGGACAAACATGCCCTCACATTCTTCCTTGAATCAGGAGGCGAGCCGGTTAAATACATGGTAATACCCGAAGGGAATAATGCTTACACGATTAGGGGAAATGGAATTGAAGGATTAGTGGCTGAGGAGGGCGCTATGGATTATTTTTCAGGCGTGTTCATGCAGGAAAGAGCAAGGCAGAGGCCAGTCAAGGTTTACATGGCAATGAGGCATGGCATTGAAAAGACCCTGCTGGAAGGGGCAATTGTGCTTGCTTATCAGGGGAGCAAGGGCCAATAGCCAGGCTATCAGGATTACGCCTCAAGCCCAAGCCCCTCAATGACCAGCTTAGGATTGAACTCAACAAGGTCATCATAGCCCTGGCCTGTGCCTATGAATAGGATTGGCTTCTTTGTGACGTGCGAAACAGAGATTGCAGCCCCGCCCTTTTCATCAACATCCGCCTTGGAGAGTATTATGCCGTCAATCCCTATTGCCTCGTTAAAGCTTCTTGCCTGCTCAACGCAGTCATTCCCTGTGATGCTTTCGCCAATAAAAAGCTTGAGGTCCGGGTTGGAAACCCTGACTATCTTGCCCATCTCAGCCATCAGGTTTGAGTTGCTGTGAAGCCTTCCTGCAGTGTCTATAAGCACTGCGTCAATTCCCTTTGACTCAGCATATTTTATTGCATCAAACGCGACTGCTGCAGGGTCTGAGCCGTAATCATGCCTGATAAGCCGTACGCCCAGCATGTCTGCATGATGCTGCAGCTGCTCTATTGATGCAGCCCTGAAGGTGTCTGATGCAGCCAAAGCCACTTTCAGCTTGTGGTTCATCAGCAGCTTTGCCATTTTTGCGATGGTGGTGGTCTTGCCAGAGCCGTTTATCCCCAGAAACAGGATTATGAATGGCTTCTTTGAGCGGGCTTTTTCAATAAATCTGGCTTTTTCAGCCACGAACAGCCCTTCAATAGTCTTCCTCAATGTGGCTGATATGGCCTGTGAAACCCCTGCTCTTGGAAGGGGCTTGTCAACAAGGCTTGACTCAAGGTCGCCCTTTATCTTCTCAATGACTTCCATGGCAACATTGTTCTCAAGCAGCATTACTTCCATGTCCCAGAAAAGCTCATGGAACTTCTCTTTGGAAATCCGTTTTGTTGTTAATGCCTCCTTCACTACAGTGGCAAGGCCCTTCCTTTCCCCTGAGTCTGTTTCCCTGCGCCCTTCAAAAGTCTCCTTTATGCGCTGAAAAAAGCCCCTTGCAGGCAGGTCTTTTTCCTTAAGTTCATTTTGCACTTTCCCAATAGGTTCTGCTTTGGATTTCTCAGGGGCTGCCTCAGCAGGCTCCTGGCCTGCTTCTTTTTCAATCTCCCTGGAAAAATTTGAAAGAACTCCCTTGAGCTTATCCTTCAGGAATTTGAACACAGCTACTCCACCATTGATGAAAGCTCTTTTTCAGATTCTCTGGCGAGCATAACCATGCCCTCAAAGTCTTCAACAAGTCTGGTGCGATGCCTCTGGCCCTGCCCTATCCTGGCCCTTATAAGCTCCTGGGCCTCATCAGGGGTCTTGGTGACAGCCACATCGCTGCCAACATTCACAACCAGCTCAGCATTGGACTGGAGGGTGCTCTTAACGAAAATTCCCTCGCTTATTGCGCTCAGCATCTCTGAGCCGGGCTTCACTCTCTTGAACTCGTCAAGATAAATCAGGAGCTGCTCCATTGCCTCAAGCTGCTCATCAAGCGCCTCTATCTGGGCCTGGGAGCTCTTTATCTGCTTTCCCATCAGCTGGAGCTCAAGATACTTCTTCTGCAGCTCTTCCTCATCCACTTTTTTCCCTTCTGTCGGGGTCATTTGTAATGATGAAACAGGTGGGCTACTGACTCGCCCAGATGAATCTTTTTTATTGTCTCAGCCAGCATGCCTGCAACTGATAGCACCCTTATTTTATCAAACTTTTGCTCATCCCTCAGGGGTACTGTGTCTGTGACAATTATCTCCTCACACTCCAGCTCCTTAAGCCTCTCAGTGGCAGGCTCTGTGTTTATCGGGTGGGTGCAAGCCACATAAATTTTCTTTGCCTCGTGATTCCTGAGTGCCCTGACAGCCTCAACAATGCTTGAGCCCGTGTCAATGAAGTCATCAACTATTACTGCATTAAGGTCCTTAACCTTTCCTACAACATTCATGGCAGTAGCCTCCTTATAATGGCCCCTGTACTTGTCTATGATGGCAAGCCTCGCCTCCAGCATGTTGGCAAGCGACCTGGCGCGCTTTGCGCCTCCAGCGTCGGGAGTCACAATGACCAGGTCCTGAATCTTCTTTTCCCTTACATAATCGGCGATAAGGCTCAATGCAGAGAGATTGTCAACAGGTATGTTGAAAAAGCCCTCAATCTGGGGGGCGTGGAGGTCTATGGTGACTATTCTCTGAATGCCTGCGGTTGCAAGCATGTCAGCAACCAGCCTTGACGAAATGGGCTCTCTCCCTGTCTTTTTCTTATCCTGCTTTGAATAGCCAAAATAAGGCACAACAGCAGTTATTGAGCGGGCTGACGACCTCTTCAGGGCATCAATTATGAGCAGAAGCTCCATCAGGTTGTCATTAACAGGTGGGCATGTTGGCTGTATTACAAAAACATTCTTCCCTCTCACAGACTCAAGAATCTCAACCCTGGACTCGCCATTGGGAAACCTGCCGATATCAGCCTTTGCAAGGGGCATGCCCAGTACCCTGGCTATTTCCTCAGACAGCCCCCTGTTGGCGTTCCCTGAGATAAGAGCTAAATCCTCCTTGAAATCATCACCATTCCTTGCCTTCATAATGCCACCTTCACTGGCTTCCGGATAAGCTGGCGGTTTATAAATTTTTATGATTTTACCCCGCCACTTGGGGCAGTAGGGTTGTTCATTTATAGGCAAGGAAGTTAAAATCCGCTAGTATAAATAAAAAAAACAAAATAAAAAATCCCCACAGCAAGCTGCGGGGTATGTACCCATTCGAGCAATCAAGTTTATCTCAGTGCAGCCCGTATTGCAGTTTCCAAGTCCGGAATTATTCCGGGGCTGGTTAGAAAGCTTTTTGCAAATCTTTCGTTAGCTGAAGCTCCAGTATCTTCTGGCCTTATCCCTGAAATATAAATCAGGCTGTCTAGCGGCCTGTTTGGGAAGCCGGGTGTTGCATAGCGGAAAGTTAGCTTTTCAGCCGGATTATTCACTCTGCTCACATCAACTACAATTCTTCTTGGCCCAAGACCAAAAACCTGTTCCAGTGCGTCATAATACTCGGCTTGTGTGGCTCCTTCTTGCGGTATGTGTAGAACGCCTGCAATCCGGGGGTTATATTGATCTCCGGCCAATTCAACAACAAATTTCTTTCCGTTTATTCCTGTTATTTCAGTGATTTGGCGTGTTGCCATTTTATATCGCCTCCATTTTTTTAATTAAGATTATCATTCCAATATTAATAATTTTCTGTCAATTTTATTCCTGTAAGAATAAAACCCGTTGAAATATTACGTAAAACTTTATAGAGCAGCTTTGTAATTCGTTTCGTTGAGGTGCTTTGGTGGATGTTTCTATTGCTGCTGAACAGCCAAACCAGTGCCAGGGGAATCCTCCCTGAGAATTATCTCAATCTCGCCAAATGGCTCTTTCTGGACTAAGTCTATCTTCCTCTGATCGTGGTTCGCGAGATGAAGCAGCGAGATGAATGTAAGTATCCTCTCTTCAGGGCTGAAAACAATCTGGGAGAATGCAGCCTTGTGCTCCCTGCTGAAGAGCTCCCTTATCCTCTCAAGGGTGCCTGTTATCAGCTTTGATATGTCATATTTCTTCTCAGGCATCCTGATGTTTGTGATTGGCATCCTCCGGATAACCCTCCTATCCCGAACTTCAAGGGCCTTGTTAAGCGCGTTCATAAGGTCGTATATGCTGACCTTCCGCTTTCTCGGCTGGGGGGTCCTGGGCAATAACTGGGGGTACTCAAACTGCTCAGGCTCAGCATTCCCTGACTCAAGCTCGCCATAGAACTCGTCCTCGCTAACCTCCTCCGGGGGCCTCATCAGCCTGTCCAGCTCCATCATGTCCTCGCCAATAAGCCGCGAGGTCTTAAGCCTCAGAAGGATTGCGGCAGCAAGGACCATCTTGCCTGAAACCCTGAAGTCAATGCCCTTGAGCTTCTTGAGCATTTCAAGGTATTTCTGGGTGAGAAGCGTGATGTTGACATCCCAGGGGTCCATGCCCTCTGCCCTCACAAGGTCAAGGAGCATGCTCTGCCAGGTAACCTCATCCTTGCCAACAACAAGCTCCATGATTTTGTCTTCCATGCCCATATAAAGCCTGCCAATCATATTTAAATGTTGTCAAGAACGCCACAAAAATTTTTTATATATCGTAGCTACTTTTCCAAATGGGTGATGGTTATGAGGATTGCAAAGCTGCTCAGGATTGTTGACATGGCATCAAAGCCAAAGACAGCACACGCCCACTGCGACATACCCTGCGGGGTTTATGAGGCTGACAGCGCAACGCATGCTGCACAGACAGTTTATGTGCTTACGGAAAAGCTCCTGAAGCTTGAGCCTCCAAAGGACGAGAAGGCAAGGCTGGCTTATGCCCACACAGTGAGCAGGATTGCTGGGATAAAGGAGAAGTTTGCCCAGGTATGCAAGCAGGAAATCCTTATCTTATGGACAGACTACTTCAAGCCTGAGCACCTGCAGAAATACCCGGGCCTGCACGACACTATATGGAAGGCAGCAAAGCAGTGCTCCGCAGTCAAGAGGGAAATAAGCCTTGAGGCAGCGCAGAAGCTGAAGGATATGGTTGCCGAGATTGCAATAGTATTCGCAGCAACAAAAAAATAAGATGTTCGCGCGCTATGAAGTGAAGGGCCGCAGCATGGAGCCTGCCTTCAGGCAGGGAGAAAGGGTTCTGCTGTTCAAAACCAGGAAAGTGAAAATTGGGGATGTAATTGTATTCTCAAACCCCGGGATGGACTGCATAAAAAGAGTCTGTGCAATAAACGGAGACTCACTTTTTGTTGAAGGCGACAACAAGCTGCACAGCACTGACAGCAGGGATTATGGGGCCGTAAGGAAAGAGCAGGTGATTGGGAAGGTAATCCTGAATTATTAAGCCAGGAATCCAGCTATCATTTTTCATAACAGACCACCACCTTGAAAAGAGTGGGCCCGACCGGATTCGAACCGGCGACATCCGGCTCACCTAGAGCTTGCTTTGTGCAAAGCGTGGCCATATAAGACCGGCGCTTTTGTCCAGGATTACTAGTCCTGTCTAACCAGGCTGAGCTACGGGCCCGACAGGATAGGGGTTGGGCTCAATTTGTTTAAAAAATTTATCATTAAAAAGATTTAAATACTTGGCAGTTCAAAGCCATAAAAGCACAATGGTTGACTTCGGAGCTGCTATAAAAAGGCCCTTTACAAACTTCAGAAGCCTCTCTATCGGAGCAGTTCTTTATTTTATCCCCTATGTGATAGGATTCATCCTGTTCCTTATAATAATCCCTGATTACCTGAAAGGCAATGCAATGAGCAGGGACTTATACGTGATGTCCCTGTCAGAGGCAGATAGCCTGAAAATACAGGCAATAAATATCGTAACAGCGGTTTTTGGAGTTCTTTTCGGAATAGCAATAAGCGGCTACGCATTAAGGTGCGCAAAGACAGCCATGAACAGGGATTTCAGGCTTCCAGGATGGGACAAGCGGGACGAGTTGCTAAGGAGCGGGCTGCTTGCCACTGCAATAAGCATAATCTACCTGTTGCCTGCCCTGATATTGTTCCTCACAGCATATGTGATGTTTTTGCTCCCTCTGAAAGGCACGGGCTATACGCTGATGAGCGCAGGCAGCATGGCCGCATCACTTCTTGTGGGCATCCTGATTATGGTATTTGCATTAATTCTGCTGCTGTTCACAGTTATCCTGCTGCCTATGGCTTTAATGAACTTCATAAGGCAGGACAGGTTTTCAGCAGCATTTGACCTGAAGGCAGTAACTGGAAAGGCATTCACAGGCAAATACCTGGGGGCAATAGGGGTGCAGATTGCATACGGAATACTCCTGTTTTTGATAATACTGATTCCAATAATAATATTCGTGTTCATCCCATACCTGGGCGAGCTATTGACAGACGCGTTCATGGCAGCAATTATGATGCTGCTGATGATTTCAGGGTATACAATGTACGGGCAGGCATACAGGGAGCTTGAGGAAAGGGACGGAAAAGCCCAAGCCCCTCCAGTAAGGCAAATACCTGCCGTTGCAGAAAACAGGAAAAAAGATAGCATGAAAAGAGAAGTAAAAAGGGAAATAAAAAGAAAGAAATAAGCCCTAGCAGCAGTTGCAGCAGCCAGACTCTTCCTTTCCAGACTCCTTCTTTGGCATTGATGATTTCTTTGCCTTTGCTTTAGCAGCCATTTCACATCACCCCTTTTAGTGGATTGTTGGCTGGTTTATATATTTTTCTTTTGAAGGGATGGCATTGAAAAATCCCGCAATTTATGATAAATTTAAAAACACAATTCACTTCAGGGGGATATATGAGATTATTCATATTGGCAGCAATAGCCCTTATCTGCATTCAGGCCGCGAGTGCAGAAGAGTATTATGCAGACATCACTTTTGACATAGGCGACTCTGGAAGCACGCTGGTAAGCGGGGTGACAAACAACCCAGCCCTCACAGGGCGGCAGACACAGGAATTCACCTCCAAAAAAGGAGAATACTGGGTTTTTAACTTAAGCGTAAAAGAGCCTTTCTCCAACTTCATTTATACAATAAGCCTTCCTGAAGGGGCTGTGATAAACTACATTAAGGCATCAACACCAGTAAGAATAGGGGGGGAGGGAAGGACTTTCATAAAGGCAACAGGTAAAAATAACACGATGCAAGTGACAGTCCAATATACGCTCAGTCCCAGAAACAGGGCAGATGTTGTCTTGATTCTTTCGTTGGCAGTGGCAATGGCTTTTGCCGCAGCAGGCTATTTCTATTTCAGGAAAAGCAAAAGCACAGCTGTCCAGTCTCCTTCAGGCAAGGAAGAAAAAATAACTTCAGCTGGAGAAAAGCCCTGGTATGACAAGGAATTCCTTGCTGACAGGCAGAAAGAAATACTGGAAATTGTTGAGAAGAACAACGGAATGATAACGCAAAGGCAGCTGGAATCTGGGATGAGCATACCAAAGTCATCTCTTTCCAGAAACATAGACGCATTGGCTAGAAAGGGAATAATAAGGAAAGAGTCAAAAGGAATGACAAATGTGATATGCATAAACAAAACCAAGCCGGAATTCTAGGAAACTGATGGTTGTTCCGTGTTGTTCCACCTGATTCCGGAAAAAATTAAAATGCTGTTCCGCATTAAAGGATGTCACGGTTCAGAAAAAATCAGGGAGGTGAGCCTTAATGACAGAATGGATAAAAGCGGTTGCAATCTTGATGCTGGTGGCAATGGTGCCTGTTGCCATGGCAGAGGAAGGCAATCAGGGAAACGGTAGTTTCCAGGGACATGATGAGGCAAGTGAAAATGCAGAGGCACACAATTCAGTTGAGAATGAAAGCCTGGAAGTAAGCTCGGAAACGCAGGCAGAGATGGAAGCTGCAACAACAGCTCATGGCGCAAAAGTAAGGCTTCTGCAGCTTGAAAAAGCAATACAAAGGAACATTTTCCAGGGAAATGCAGCAATAAATGCAATAGTGGAAGCAAACGCATCTGCAAACACAACAGGATTGAAAGCAATAATTGAGGAATTGGCTGCATTAAAACTGCAGGTAAGCCAGGCAAACCCTACAGGAGGAAGCGAGTCTGCACAGCAGTTTGTTGAGTTCAAGAACGATGCAATTGAGCTTTCGCACAAGTTCAGGACACAATTAAGGCAGGTTGTCAGGGAAAATGACCTTGAAAAGGTAAGGCTAAAGGCCTATGCCAAAAGCGAAGACACAGAGATGGCAAGGCTCAATGGGGAAATAAGACATGAAACGCGGACATACAATGCAGAAGTCCTGCAGAAAATTCTTGTTGACATAGGAGCAAGCAATGGCACTCTTGTGGAAAAGGCAAGGAATGGGGAGGCAGGCAAAGGGGAAATCATGGCTGCAATAAGGCTTGAGATAAGCTCAATGGACAAGGAGCAGAAGAAAGAGGCAATAGCCAGGCTCAATGAAGACCTGTCAAGAAAGCAGGTCATGAAACAGGCGGCAATTGCAAAGGCAAAGACAGAATTCCTTAAAGGCAAGGAAGCAAGAATAGAGATGAGGATTGAAAAAATACAGAACAGGGATGTAAAGGGTCTTGTGAAGAAAAGGCTTGATGTAATCATGGAAAAAAGGGCGGAATCAGGCGATGGAAAAGCCAGGGCAGAAGGGAATGCAAGAACATCTGCCAGCGGAGAAGGCATCAACGCAGGCGTTGATGGGAAAGTGGGGGTGAACATAAGATGAAAGCAGCACACGCCCTGATAATCGGACTGTTGCTGATAGGAGCATTTGCTGGGTGCACACAGAATGCACAGCCCACCCAACAGCCATCATCAGACTTCTCCCCCCAGGAGGGTTCTGAAACGCTTGATAGCGCTGGCAACTCGCTTGTCAATGACTCAAGCGAAGTAGAAATAGGGCAGATGGTCTAAACCTGCCTCTTTTTCTTTTTTTCCATACCCTTTGTTCTTCTCAGGAAAAAGAGTGAAAGTATGAGCATTATCCCTGCAGCAACAGCGCTGTTAATCAAGATATCATAGGTGAACTCATAAAAGAACCTTTCAGGGAAGAGCCTGATAAGCATATTGCTGTCTGGAAAAAGGTAAGTTCCCGGCTTGAAGAAGGATAAATGGAATTTCTCAAAGAGGAGGGGGAAGCTGTTTGATGCAATGAACATGGCTGATGAGATGATTATCACTGCCAGGCTGCTTATTGCAAGGGAGTTCAACAATATGCGCCTCCGGTTTTTCCTGTCGCGCAGAACAAGCGCTGCAAGCAGCGCCAATGCCGCAGCCAGAAGATACAGGTAATTGACTGCAATGCCTATGAATTTTTTTACATCACTCATGTGGCTGGATTCCCTCTGGTTGAAGTATGCTGCCTGCAGGGCAGGCTTGTCTCCCTTAAGGTAGCTGAGAATGTCATCCAGGACTGAGTCTGCATCCTGGACCCTGCAATAAGTCCCCACATCACTGAACTTGGACTGGTAATAGCCTGCGTTGAATACCAATGCCCTGAAACTGGAAAGGAAGATTGCCTGCACAAGAAGGACTGCCATAACTGCTATTGCCAACTTTTTACTGGTCATTTTCTTATCAATAATGAACAGTAGTATTATAAGCTTTTGTCGCCCATCAAGGACTTTAGCTCAGGCAAGCACAAGCAGTTTTATTCTGATAGGAATAATTTATTCAGAAAATTATTTATAGAAACCGGCTGATGCCCATTGCACAGGATTGGAGGTGTTTGGAATGGTTAAGATGAAATATATAACTTCAGAGTCAGTAACTGAAGGCCACCCGGACAAGATTTGCGACCAGATAAGCGACGCAATACTTGATGACTTATATGCGCAGGACCCGTATTCCAGAGTGGCTGTTGAATGCCTGACCACCACAGGGCTTGTGGTTGTTGCAGGGGAGGTCACAACAAAGGGTTTTGCAGACGTTCAGTCAATAGCCAGGAGAACGCTAAAGGAGATAGGCTATACAAACCCTGCATTCGGAATAGACCACGAGGATGCTGGAGTCCTGGTTTCCATCCATGCGCAAAGCCCTGACATTGCACAGGGAGTGGATGAAAAGGAGGGCAGGGAGCAGGGCGCAGGAGACCAGGGAATGATGTACGGGTATGCGTGCACTGAAACGCCAGAGCTTATGCCGCTGCCCATAATGCTTGCGCACAAATTGACAAGAAAGCTTGCTGAGGTCAGGAAGAGCGGCGTGGTAACACACATAGGCCCTGATGGGAAATCCCAGGTAAGCGTTGAATATCACGATGAAGTTCCGAAAAGGGTATCAGCAGTAGTCATAGCATGCCAGCACACAGAAGAAAAGACAGAGGGGGGGCAGACAAGCAACGCCCTCAGGCAGGAAATACTTGAGAAGGTGATAAAGCCGGTGCTGGGGAAATACTTTGATGCAAGCACAAGGGTTCACATAAACGCCACAGGCAAGTTCGTAATAGGGGGGCCTGAGGGCGACACAGGCGTAACAGGAAGGAAGATAATAGTTGACACTTACGGAGGCGTTGGAAGGCACGGGGGAGGGGCATTCTCAGGCAAAGACCCGTCAAAGGTGGACAGGAGCGGCGCATATGCAGCAAGGTATGTTGCAAAGAACATTGTTGCTGCTGGGCTTGCATCAAAATGCGAGGTGTCTGTCTCCTATGCAATTGGTGTTGCAGAGCCGACATCAATCAATGTTGAGACATTCGGGACTGCAAAAATACCCGAGGACAGAATCTCTGAGCTGGTGAGGAAGCACTTCAGGCTTACGCCAAGGGGAATAATTGATTCCCTGAATCTGAGAAGGCCAATATACCGGAAAACAGCAGCCTACGGCCACTTCGGAAGGAACGAGCCGGAATTCACGTGGGAGCAGGCAGACAAGGCTGACGCCCTGAGGAGGGATGCTGGGATTTAAATTACTGCAGGCAAATCCCACCAAGTGCGATGACCAAAACTTATATAAACAAGCATCATATGAAGTATGATGGGGTGTTTTTATGGAACGAAATCTTGCTCTTGAATTTGCAAGGGTTACTGAGGAAGCAGCAATAGCTGCAGCAAAATGGGTCGGGAAAGGCGACAAGAATTCTGCAGACCAGGCAGCTGTAAACCTGATGAGAAAAAGATTTGACAGCATAGATGTTGATGGCACGGTGGTTATAGGCGAAGGGGAAAGGGATGAGGCGCCAATGCTTTTCATCGGAGAGCATGTCGGCAACAAGAAGGGGCCCAAATTTGACATAGCGGTTGACCCGCTCGAATGCACGAACAGCGTTGCATACGGAAGGCCGAATGCAATATCTGTATTGGCAGCAGCCCCTCATGGGTGCCTTTTGGGAGCGCCAGACACATACATGAACAAGATTGCGGTTGGACCGAAGGCAAAAGGAAAAGTAGACCTTGACAATAGCCCTGCTGAAAACATTCAGATTGTTGCAGATGTATTGAAAAAAGATGTTGGAGAGGTAACTGTTGTTGTATTGGACAGGGACAGGCACAAGGACCTGATAAGCCAGATAAGGGCAACAGAAGCAAGAATCATACTTATACCTGATGGCGATGTATCAGGAGCAATAGCACCTTGCATTGAAGAGAATGAGGTTGATATGCTGCTTGGAATAGGAGCAGCTCCAGAAGGTGTCCTGGCTGCTGCTGCAATAAAGTGCATGGGTGGGGAAATCCAGGCAAGATTTGCATTCAGGAACAATGAAGAGAAAAAAAGGGCAAAGGAGATGGGAATAAAAGACCTTAATGCAAAGATGCATACAGAAGACCTTGCAAAAGGCAACAATATAGTCTTTTCAGCAACTGGCGTGATAACTGGACTGCTCCTTGAGGGAGTAAGATTCACAAGCAATGGAGCCATTACGCATTCAATAGTCATGCGTTCAAAATCAGGGACAATAAGACACATAAAGGCAATACATAAATTCTAAAACAGGTGATCTGATGAAAAATGAAATTAAAGTTCCGGCAGACGTGCCTGAGTCAAAAGAGAAGGAATATATTGAAAACTACAATATAGCAACCCGCGGCACAGGAAGGCTTATGCTGTTTGCAGGGGACCAGAAGATAGAGCACCTTAATGATGATTTCTACGGCTCAGCAGACATAGGGCAGATACCTGCTGACGATGCAGAGCCTGAGCACCTGTTCAGGATAGCCTCACAGGGCACCATAGGGGTTTTCGCAACACAGCTGGGGCTGATTGCCAAATACGGGCAGGCATACAGCAAATTGCCATACGTTGTGAAGCTGAACTCCAAGTCGCATCTGGTCAAAACAGACCAGAAAGACCCGCTGAGCCGGGCTATGTGGACAGTGGAGCAGGTAGTTAGCTTTAAGAAAAGCTCTGGCCTGGGCATACTCGGAGTGGGCTACACAGTTTATCTCGGCTCAGAGTACGAGACCGATATGATGAATGAGGCAGCCCAGATAATCTACAAAGCCCACCAGAACGGCCTCATCACAATAGTGTGGATGTACCCGAGGGGAAAGGCAGTGAAGGACGAGAAGGACCCGCACCTTATAGCTGGCGCAACAGGAGTTGCAGCATGCCTCGGGACTGACTTTGTCAAGGTAAACCCCCCGAAGAAAGAGGGGTTTGACTCTGCAGAGCTGCTCAAAGAAGCAATACTATCAGCAGGGAAAATGACAAAGGTGATATGCGCAGGCGGAAGCAGCGTTGACACAAAGAAGTTCCTTGAAGGGCTTTACAGGCAGATACACACAGGAGGTGTATCAGGCAACGCCACAGGAAGGAACATACACCAGAAAACCCTGAAGGATGCAGTCAGGATGTGCAATGCGATTTCAGCAATCACTCTTGGAAACTACACTGCTGAGAGGGCAATGAAGGTATGCAGCGGAGAGGAAGAGTTCAGGCTTTAGTGGAATTCTGTTGTTTGAACTGATTAAACCCTGCAATTGCTCAGGCCTGCCTGAACATGGCACCGTAATCCTCTGAAACCAGCTGGCCTGTCTCAGCGTTTATCCTTGCGTTATACACGTTGTAGTTTGATGACATGAAGCTTATGTTCCACAGGGGGCCGTCATCAAGGTTCTGGAGGATTGCTATGGTCTTTGCTATGCTCTCGCCTGATTTCCTGAGAAATGCGGCCCTTGCAGTTGAAACCGCCTGCTTCAGCTCAACCCCCAGGTTTGTGATGTCAAGCTGCTTGATAGGCTTTTCAGACTCCTCAACACCCTTCTTGTAAGTCTCCTTTGCATCCATGTAGAAAGTAGTGACAGTCATTCCCTCAAAATAGCTGACAAGGTAATCATCAGAAGATTCGCTGTCAAACATTGAGAAGATGCTCATCAGGAAAGCATCATGATGCTCATCCTTCCAGAGAAGGAATTCAGCGCTTGCCTCAAGCCTCTCTATTATTTCCCGCACATTCATGAAAAGCCAGGGAAACTTCACCTTTAAAAATTATTCTGACAAAATTTATATACATAGCTGAGCATTTCAGCCATGGGGTGGTTTCATGAGTCCTGAACGCGAGATAGTGAACATATGGCTGAACAGGAGGGGGTTCTTCACAGTTTCAGGAATCAACGCTGGCTCAAGGGTAATTGACTTCATCGCAGTAAGCCACAAGGCAGAGCCTCGCATAATGCACATAGAGGTTACCTGCTCAATCTCATCTAATTTTATCCTGGAGAGGGATGTCATTGAAATCAACCGCCTGTTCAAGGACTCAAATGTAAATTCAGCTGTGCAGAGATACATAAGGGACTGGTTTGGAAAGCCATACAACTACGAGAATGTCCTTGTAACTAATTTCCAGAACCTGAAGCTGGACGGCATCAGGATAATCAAGTTTGAGGATGTCCTGTTTGATGTGATAAACGACATGGACAAGCAGCGCTACAGGAGCCAGGCAATAAGAACCATGCAGCTTATCAAGTTCCTTCTGATGGGCAACCCTGTCAGGATGTCAGAATTATTCGGGAGGCAGTCGCTATACAAGCCGATGAGCGCACAGGCAAAAGAGGAGCTGATAAAAGAGCTGCTCAGCCAGGAGTCAGGCAAGAGGGTTTTCAGGAAGCAGTCAAACGAGCAGCTATTGGTGGAAATCCTGCGCTCATCCTCATTGAACAACCCTGAAAGGCTTGCAAATGCGCTGGAGGAAATCCTGACAAAGCGCACAGGAAGCAGGTTCCTGAGGATGCTGATGGAGAAAAAGGGAGTCCAGAGCGCGATAAGGGAAGAGATTTCAAAGGACAAGAAGCTGGAGAGTTTCTTCAAGGTCTGAATTATTGTGATTTAATTTTCTCAAAACTCAAGCCTCCTCTGGCTGCTGTCAAACCTCTCCATGTACTTCGGGGGGTTTATCCTCCTGAATTCAAACCCGAACTCCCTGATGTGCATTTCTGCAGCAGCAGTAATCCTAGGGGCTGCAATTATGCCCCTGACTGTTTTCAGGCCCTTTGCCTGCTTTATCTTCTTCACGTACCTGTTCAGCTGCTCAACAGCCTTGTGGTCGGCAGAGTATCGCTTGCATTCAACCACTACAAGCGTGTTGCTCACATCAAACCCGAAAACATCTATGAAGCCGAACTTTGTGTGCTCCTCCATGCTCAACGGCCTGAATCCCTTCTCAATGAGCTCCGGATGGTTGTAAATCATCTGTGACATGTCCTTCTCAGAGCCTGTAATCTGGAGCTTCTGCCCGTCAGACAGCTCCAGGAAGTCATGCGAATAGACCCGATGCATTCTTACAGTGAGAAATTCCCTGGAATTTGTGCAGTGCAATTCCACCCTTTCCCCATCAGAGCTGACCCTGAATGAAGAGCCCTCTTTCATGTAATTTATTGGGATGCTTCCAGTTGGCTGGTGCACCAGGAGCGTCTTGTCAGACTTTATTATTATAATCCTGTCCCCGTCTGCAAGAAAGCTCTCAGCCCTGCCGCTGTAAGCGATGTTGCAGTTCGCTGATATTATGATGGTCTTGTTGGAGTCCAATGCTTCCATTAGCTCTGTTGCATCCATGAGATAAAAGCCTTATTGGAGTTATTTAATTATTTCTGAAAATCCAGCTTATTAGTTCCATGCTTGCCCTTTAGTGGGACAAATGCAAAATCCCCAAGAATCTCTGTTTCAGCCCCTGAGCCCTTTTTCCTGAGCCTGGTGAGCTTCTGGCCCATTGAGCCGCCGACAGGGACTATGAGTATTCCGCCGTCCTTTAGTTGCCCTATAAGCGGCGCTGGTATTTCAGGGCAGGCTGCTGACACAACTATCCTGTCATAAGGGGATGCCTTTTCATACCCCCTGCCCCCATCACAGTTAACAATCAGGGCATTCTTTATCCCAGCCCTGCGCAGGTTCTTCTCTCCGAAATCAGAAAGCTCTGGGATGATTTCGGTTGCATAGACAAAACCCCTGCTTCCAATGACTTTTGATATTATGGATGCCTGATAGCCTGAGCCAGCGCCAACTTCAAGGACTTTCATTCCTTTTTTCAGCTCCAAAGCCTGCGTGATGAGCAGCACGGTTGTTGGCTGGGAGATAGTCTGGCCTGCCGGGATTGGAAGCGGATAATCACCATAAGCCTCGCTCTTGTATTGCTCAAGTACAAAAAGCTCCCTCGGGACATGCATGAATGCCCTGATTACAGCCTTGTCAGAGATTATGCCTGACTCCAGCCAATAATCAGCAAGCCTGCGTTTTTTCTCAGCCAGCTCCATAGGATGCACAGAGGGTTTTGATTATAAAAATCATTCCAAAACAGCAATCTTCTTTGTCAGGCCCTTGTGAATGTAGCAGCTGTAAACTGACACGAGCTTCAGGTCAGAGTTTCTTGCCAGCTTCCTGAAATCAACGAAATCAGGGAAAACTATCACCGCCCTTTTTCCAAGGATTTTCCTGAGCCTTGCCAAAAATCTTGAATACAGCTCATTCAGCTCTGCTGATAGCCTGGAGTTTATTCCGTATGGCAGGTCTGCGGCTATAAAATCATACCTGGATTTAATGGTGGTCGCATCCTGGTTCACCAGGACGAAATTGCCTATGCCTGCCTGATTTAAATTGGCAATGCTCTTGTCAAGCATTGCATCGTCTATGTCGAATCCAATTGGCTTGAAGCCCATAAGCCCTGCCTCAATAAGCAGCCCGCCTGTCCCGCAGAAAGGGTCAAGGATAATTCCCTTCCGGATTCCTGTGAGGTTGACAACAGCCCTCGCCAGCTTGGGATGGAGCGAAACAGGGCTGAAGCCAGGCCTGTTCTTAGGGAGCCTCGACTCAAAATCATGCTTGAGCTCTGCCATAATGATGCAGCAGTAAATGCCCTTATCAGTCGCGATTATGACCACCGGAGTGGATGGATTCTCAAGATTGACAGCAGGATTTTTAAGCTTCCTCCAGATTATTGAGGCAAGCTCTTTCTCAGAGAGATTCAGCGGGTTGCGGCTGAAATCCTTTATCCTTACAGAAAAGCTGCCTGAGTAAACATTGTTCCACTTGTAGCCCCTGAATCTGGATGTGAAATCCCTTCTGCTTGAATGGAAAAGCACTGAGAAGGCAGAAACAGAGTAAGCAAGCCTGCTGAAATCCTCAGGCATAATCCCTTTCAGGTCAAAAGCCAGTATCCTGCGCTCATGCGTGAACTTCTTCAATCCCAGAACTGCCGCAGCCTCTCCAACTGCCAGTTTGGGATTCTCCCCTGACAAGAGCAAAAGGCATTTCATTCCTTATCAAGGAAAACTGAAGTTTAAATGGTTTGCGCTATAAAAGAAACAGGAAGCGATTATAGAACAAGGCTGTTAAGCCTTGCCTATAATCCTGAACATCTTTGTGCCGCACTTGGGGCACGTGCCCTTCATGGCCTTCATCTTGTTTTTCATCACAACTTCCTTAGCGTCCTTCATCTCTCTTTCTGCCTTGCATTTCATGCATCTTCCCTGCACCATTCTTTCCACCTCAAAAATCTTTTCCGATAAATACCTGTGGTCTAAAGGCTGCAGTATATATAAATTTTTGGTTTATTGGTGGCATAACATATTTATAGCTTCAATCAGCTGAAAAGCTGGTATGGCAAGGCCTCCAAAAAGCCAAATCAGGCAGAATATAGTGGAAATCCTTCACTTCCTGAGGGCTGGACATGGGTATGGGATATTCAAGATTTACAGGGAGATATACCCGAAGGCGACGATGCGCTCAATCTATTATCACCTGAAAAAAGGGATAGATACAGGCGAATTCAGGGTTGAAAGGATAGAAAAGGCAAAAGGGGAATACAGCTGGGGAGGCGAGGCTGAAAAAACAATCTATGCGCTTGGGGAGAATGCCCAGCCAAAGGCAGACCAGAGGGTCAGGGAGTTTCTTGAAAAAACAGGAAGGTTATCATAAGCAGTTAAGCAAACTTGCCGAAAATTGATTCAAACACCGCCTTGAATATCGGTGTCATCAGGAGTATTATGAAGAAAAGGAAAACAATGGACATGCGCGCCCAGATGGCCTTTCCCCGTTCCTCGCCGAAAACGCGGTTAATCACGAGAAGTATCATCCTGCCGCCGTCAATCGGGCCAAGGGGCAGCAGGTTTGCAGTGCCAATGGCTATGCTCAACACAAAGATGAACCAGAACAGCTTCACTATGAACACGAACGGTGCGAAAAGGAGGCTCTTATCGTTCCTGTGCCTTGTTTCCAGCCCAACAACGCCTATATATGGGCTTGATGCATTGTTCGGGTTTGGTGCTGCAACAACATCATAGGACTTATCCCTGCTTGAGATGGAGAGCTTATCCCCTGGCTTCGTCCTGCTGACAGCATCAACAAAGTCATCCACATCAGCTATCTGCCTTCCGTTCAATTCAGAATAAACAACCCCGCTTTGAAGGCCAGAGGCCTCAGCAGGGCTTCCCGGGGCAATCTTCAATGCTGAAACTCCTGATGGCTGGAAATAGGAATTGGCTATCGGCGCAAAGGCAAGGTTTATCAGCCCGAGGCATGCAAGGGCGAGTAGCAGGTTAAAGCAGGGGCCTGCTGAGAATATTGAAAGCTGGACTAGGCTCTTTTTCTTTTTCAGCGAATTCTCGTCTGGCTCTACAAAAGCCCCAAAAAAAGGGCCCATCACAAATGGGCCTGTGCTCTTGATTTCTACTTTGTGGGCGCGGGCAATGACACCGTGCCCGAACTCATGCACAACAGCCACTATGAATATTGCAATTATGCCTTCCCAGAATGGGATGAAGAAAGTCGTGCCGGGAATCTTAACCCCAGGAAGCACCGGGGCGACAGAGGCAGGGGCGTTCGGGATGAAAAACAGCGCGTACAGGGCATAGAAAACAGAGCCTACAACGAAAGCCATGCCTGCAAATCCGAGGACAATCCCCGCATACCCCAGTATCTTTATGGGTGATGAAAACCGCGAGCCAAGCTGGTCCATCAGCCTGATGCCCCACCTGGACTTGTAAAGGGCGAAAACCTTGAAGTGTATCTCAAACTTTTTCCTGTTGAAATAGATTATGAGGAAAACAGCGAGGTAGAAAAGTATTATCCACTTGTAGTCCAGGAGAGCATCAGGTATGGAAGGCATTTTAGGGTTATTTCTTCCTTACAGACCTGAGTGCCTTGCCGCCGCACTTCCTGCAGTTTACCTTGCCCTGCACAACCTTCAGGTTGGGAGCCCGCAGCTTTGACTTGCATTTCCTGCATACAAAGACATTCCTCAAAAGCCTCGCTTCAGCTTCCTGGAATTTTACCATAAGATTATTCCTCTCCCCCCTTGGCCTGCTTCATGAACCTGTATTCCATCACATGCCAGTAAAGCACAGTGACTCCGGCTACGCAGCTTCCCTTCAGCTCTTCAGGGATTGCCAGGTCAAATGTCTCGTAAGTATCCAAGTCCATTACATTGGCAGAGTTGCCGCTTACAGAGAGCACCTGGGCGTTCTTTTTCTCAATAATAGGAACCTCAACATTGTCATGTGCAGGCAGCACAATTACCCTTTTTTTGTCATCAACTATGCCAACGCCCTCAATGCGCATCTTGGCATGGCCATGCTTCCCGGGCCTTGAAATCTGGATGGTGGAAATCCTGCAAGGCGCCCCATCTATAACCAGGTAAGAGCCCTCTTTGAGTGAATTTGCACCAACAGTCTTTGTTGTCATATCTGTTAAGAAGGTTCAGGGGTTAATATTTAAATTTTTGGTTTCTAATCATTCGGCTTATCTGCCTCTCAATCAGCTCCTGGTTTTCAAACTTTCTCTCCATCTGCCTGAAAATGGCGCTGTGATGTATGCTCCTGCCTCCGGCATTATGATACTTCAGCTTCTTGTGAAGCAGCTCATGGTAAATAAGGTAATCTATGAGCTCGTCCATTCCCCTGAAAACACCGCTGACGCTGATAGTGTCGGTCTGGTAGTCATAGCTGGCAAGCCTCCTCAATGAGGAGTGCCACGCAAAGTTGGTTATTTCCAGGAGGCCGTCAAAATACTTGCTGTTCACCCTCCTGAATGACTCTGCCAGGCACGGGTCTGTAGCTGCCTTGGGGTAGCTTAAGTGCAGGCTCCTCACAAAGTTGTTGTAAATGTCCATGTTGGCTGTCTTGAAGCCCGCTCTCAGAATCCTGGCTGCAAGCGACTGAAGCAGCCCGAGGACAATCTCATCGCTGACACTCTTCCATTCCCTGCTCAGGTTAAACTCAAGATGGCTCCCTGACTTTCTGACATTGGCATTGTAAGGCTTGAATCTCCCGGAATACCTCACGCTTAATGAGAACTTAAGGCCTTCAGACGAAAGAAACTCCAGCAGCAGGCCCGAAGCAGCCCCGCCCATTTTAGGAATTTACCTCATATCTCAGGATTGCCGCAATCATGCCAAAATCCCTCAATTGCGCGCCCTCCCTTGTCTCTGTTGAGATTATCTCAACCCTTGTCCCGAACTTCCTTGCCTCCTCCTCAAACTCCCCGATAATCTCTGATTCCAGAGCCTCTGAAAGGAGGACGACATCCACAACACCGCCCTTTACAAGGCGCATGACATCTGCCTGCCCGTAGCTCACCATCCCCTGCCTTGTTGAAAGCAGCTCAAAGAACCTGTTCATGATTTTCTTTTCAGAGACCAATTCCTCTTCAGCCAGCACGTCCTGGCTCTTGTCAACAAGCTCCTGAAGGCCGAAATCGCCTGTATATGACAGGTCCTTTATTGCGATAATCCTCTTCTTCAGCTCAGTGACTATGTAATTGCCCTCTACAAAATCATACTTCGTGGGGCCAGGGCCTCCAACAATAATCCCCTTAAGCTCAGGCTTGCCGAAAAACTCGTCCTTGATGTGCTCCCCAAGCCTCGTGTAGAACTCCTTTGCAGCCCCCTCTCTCAATCTTTCAAATCTCTGTGAAGAGTTATGCACCAAAATGCCGTTTGCAAAGAAAGTTTGGTTTATCACAGAAATATCCACCATTTGGGCAGGTTTTGCAATAATCTCTATCTTATGAATCTTCACAGGCAAAAGAGCAGCGTCAGAAATTTTTTGCAAATCTTTGCTTAATTTCCCTTCAGGGACTAAAGACAAAATTGACGACCTGAAAGCCTGCTTGCTCATTGCCCTTTTATTTCTGAAGAAATTGCTTACTTTTGGAAACATTTTCAGGCCATAACCCTCACCTTCAATTTTTTCCCTGACTTCTGAACCGGTAGTTAAAATCTGGCGCACGCTGCTTTTTTCAGTTCGGCCTGAAATTACTTCCTCAAGAATAAGCTGCTTTTCAACAGAAGTGAAGCCCACGCATTCTCTGAAAATTCTCAATGATTCTGCCTCTGAAACCTGGACAGAATAGCGCATACTGCTGCTAAAGGGGTTCCTTCTGTTATCATATTCATGGAATGAAGCTATAATGCCAAACCTGAGCAATGCAAGCTGAACCTGCCTGATTATCAGCTTGTTGTTCATTCCCAAACCCAGCCCTCTTGCGGAAATATACCCGTCAGCATCAAACAAGCCCTTCAAATATCCGGCAAGGGTGTTGTCATCTGACCTCAGAACCTTGGAGGGAATGGCTGAATCTGAAGACAGCATGATTTCCGGGAAAAGGCTTCTTATCATCCTAACGAGAGGGCGGCAGGTAAAGCGGAGCTGATGATAGTTCTTGGAGGGCCTGAACTTGTAGCTGCTTTTTAACCTGAAGTATTCATCAAATTTTTCTTTATAAGCTATGGCTACCTGTGCCCTTTGCTCAAAAAGGGTTATCCTATCCTCTTCAATAGTGCCATCGCCAGTCAGATAGCCCAGGAATTGAGCCAAATCCCTGTCAAGAACAGTTGGCAGAGTAATTTCAGTTCCCTGGTGCCTGAATGGCTCAGCATAATTTTCAATGAATTCATCAATGCTCAGGTTGAAAAGCTTGCATAGGCTGGTCAGCGCCGGTAGTTCAATATTCCTTTTACCCAGTTCATAGGCTGAAATTGCAGTTTGTGTAACGCCTATCTCGGCTGCCAGCTCTTTCTGCTTAATTTTCTGCCTAAGAGACTTTAGAAAAGCCCTGCCTTTTTCAGACAGGATAAATGAATTGTAGAATCTTCCTGTTTCAAGCTTCTGGAGTTTGCCCTTAGCTTCCATTTTTTCAGGCATAACAAGGCAATCTCCAGGATTAAGCTGATCTGCGGTTTTTTCAACCATCTCACCATCCACCAAAACAAAAAACACGTGTTCAGCTGAGGTTTCAATCTCAAGGCGGGGAAATTTGGTAGTTATGCGGAAAACAGCATTTTTTTGCGTATTCCACTTATTTGTAACGGCTGAGTCCTCAATTGATTTCCTGGAGAAATTTGCAGCCTTCAAAGCCATTGGCTTTTCACAATCAGCCATTTGAATTATATCCCCTGAGTCCAGGACAACCAATGTGTCAGGAACACAGCATTGCCCTCCCGCCTTCGTCTTCCCCGGTACGTTTGAAGTGTACTTTGCAACAGGGATTATTGACTTGCCCTTCAGAATTGCGACATTGCCCTCCCTCCTGTCCATTACAACCAGCCCGTACATCTCCTTGACATCCAGCATATCCCTGAGTATATCCAGCTGGAAATTCTTGTCGCACCTGTAAATCCTCGTCTGCAATGGGACCGGGGGGTCAATGCTCCAGACCCTCAGGTCAATCTGGCCCTGCTTGGCGACATTCCCTGAGAACACTGCCAGGCCGTTCTCAGGAGTCTGCCTGAAAAGCCTGAGGTGCTGAATCATCCTCTCCAGTGCAGAAATGACGTTCTTCCTGGTTGACGCAGACTTTATGTTGGCAGCAGTTCCCTGCTCCTGGGAAAGGTGGTTTATAATCTTGTTCATGTCATAACCCTGCGGGATATATACAGAAATCAGCTCAGTATGCATGGCCTTGTGGCTATCAAGCTCTGCAAGGAACTTCTTCAGCTCATATTTCTGCTTGGCAGTAAGCGTCATGGGAGGGAAGTTGAAGATGTCCTTATATAAAAGTTTGCGATAAGTTTAAAAAACAGCCACAGAAACTGGTTGTTATGGGGCTGTGGTGTAACCTGGCTATCACACAAGGTTTGGGACCTTGTAATCGGGGTTCAAATCCTCGCAGCCCCATACAAAACTTTTATAAATAACCCCTGTAACCTTCATCCTGTTCTCTAAAATGGTTACCGAAACAAAGTACGGCTCTGTGAAGCGCTTCGGCGTCAGGTATGGGAGGAGCTTAAAGGAAAAATTCGGAAAGATAGAGCAGGGAAGGCATGAAAACTCGCTGTGCCCTTACTGCAGGAAAACCCAGATGAAACGGCTGGCAGCAGGGATATGGAGCTGCAGGAAATGCAACATAAAGCTTGCCGGCGGGGCATACATGCCTGGAAAGAGGGCAATAGAAACAGTGCAGGCCCAGTAAAATGGTAGAATACAAATGCTTTTATTGCAATAAAAAAGTATCTATTGACTATCTGAGGAAAAAGGTCAGGTGCCCTTATTGCGGAAGCAAGATACTTTACAAGCCAAGGAAAACCGCAACAAAAATCAAGGCAAGATAAGCCACTATGAACTACGAGGCCACTATAAAGACATGTGCAGACCCCGAGTTGGTCTACAGCGCTTTTTTGCCTGACAAAAAAGAGATGGCACTGGAAAGGTCAGAATACACAATTAAGAAAACAGGCGGTTCAGTGGTATTCCATGTGAAGGCTGCCGACGCAGTTGCATTAAGGGCTACAGTTAACGGGATAACCAGGATGCTTGCTGTGATAGAAAAAACAAAAAGCGCTTGAAAATGGCCGTCTCAAAGGATACTGAGGAAAAGATACAGCAGCTCCAGATTTTTGAGCAGAACCTTCAGAACCTCATGCTGCAGAAGCAGGCGATGCAGATGCAGCTTGTTGAATCAGAGTCAGCCCTGGGCGAGCTGGAAAAGACAGGCACTGCATACAGGATAATAGGCAGCATAATGGTAAGCTCAGACAAAGACGAGCTGAAAAGCCTCCTTGGGGGAAAGAAGGAGACAACAGAGCTTAGGATAAAAACAATTGAAAAGCAGGAAAAGCTGATAAGGGAAAGGGCAACCAAGCTGCAAAAGGAAGTTCTGGGCGAAATAAAGGAAGAGTAAAAATGGCAGATGAAAAGACTGTTTCTGGGGATGTAGATAACATAATAGTGGCGCTTACAGAGCTTGAGCAGGACAGCACAGTCCCAAGAAACATAAAGGAAAAGGTGCAGAAGACAATAGAGGCCCTGAAGAGCGGCGGGGAAGTGTCAATGAACATTGACAAGGCGCTACAGGAGCTTGACGAGATTGCAGAGGACATAAACCTCCAGCCCTATGCAAGGACTCAAATCTGGAACATAGTGAGCATGCTTGAGAAGCTTTAATGTCATATTCGGCACTTTGGCTATTGTGATGCAGTGCACTAAACCATATCAACATCCTGTATGCACTTGACCACTATCTGCCTGCAGCCATCCATGAAATCTGCGAGGCTGCTGTCAGGGGCCGCGTGCCTTATCTGGTTGGTCCTGTCAATCACCTGCTTCAAGAACCTTATCAGGTCCCCTTCTGGCATGCTCGTGTTTGGTATTATCTCAAAAATGCTTTTCCCGTGATAGCAGGGATGCATTATTGAGGTCATGTTGCCCATCTCTCTAAAGCGCTTGTCCTGCCTTAATTCATTATGCGACAGCACAAGGCGCTTTACCCTCTCCAGGTCTTTTGACTGGTATTGCCTGTGGAATTCCGTCTTTTCTTTCTCATGGCAGATGCAAGCCAGCAACAGCAGCGCCTGATACTGGTTCAGCTCCCTGATTATGCCTGTGCCGAATATTTCTGTTGTTATGATTTCATCAGAGTATATTCTGGATGCGAACTCACCCTTCCCAGTCAGCATCCCGCTCTTCACATACCCGTTCTTCTCAAGCTGCTTCTTCAGGTTTTCATATGAATTGTGGCTCTTGTAGTTCTTCCTTTTGTGAAGGTCTGCTCCATATTTCTGGTATGAGTCAAAGTTCTTTGACAATATCTCGTCTATTTCCGTGGCGTTGTGCTTCCTTACGAGGTTCAGCACAGTATTCACTGAAAGCCTGAACTGGGACATTATAGGCTCTGTGTCTTTCTGCATGAGCAGCCGTGCCCTGTCAGGCTGGAATTTCTGCCTGTCCACCATTATATATACGTGCCCCTCCTTGTCAAGCCCCCTTCTTCCTGCCCTTCCTGCCATCTGGAAGTATTCCTTGCTGTTCATCATCCTGAACGATATTCCGTCAAACTTGCTTAATGACTCAAGGCACACGCTTTTTGCAGGCATGTTAACCCCGACTGCAAAAGTTTCTGTTGCATACAGCACTCTTATGAGCCCCATTGAGAAAAGCTCTTCCACTACTTCCTTCATTACAGGTATCAGCCCTGCATGGTGGAATGCTATCCCGTAAGGCAGAACCTGCCTCAGGGCTGCTGTTGTCTGAAGCGTGTTGATTTCAGGCGGGGAGTCTTCCAGCTTCTTCCTCACAAAGCGGGTTATTTCAGGGTTCAAATCAAACAAATTCTGCCTTGCAAGCTCCTGCGCCATTTTCTGGGCAGCTGCCCTTGAAAAACTAAAGAAGATGCCCGGCAGGTTCTGGCTTATCTCCTTTATGAGCTTTGTATGGGAGGGATTCACTGACTTTGGGGTTCTTTGGCGTGGTCCCCTGGTTATGTGATGGTAGTCAGGAAAATTCAGGTCTGCATTCAGTTCCCTAAAATCAACTATTCCCAGTTCTGAGTCATAGAAATGAACGTGCAAGGGCACTGGCCTTTCCTCGTGGCTTACAACTTCTACTTTGTGCCCTTTTATGGTCTCTATCCATTTTCCGAATTGCTCTGCGTTCGGTATTGTCGCTGACAGGCACAGCATCCTTATGTGCGGCTTTGAGAAGATTATTGACTCCTCCCATACGGTGCCGCGCTCCATGTCATTTATGTAGTGTATCTCGTCAAATATCACGTATGATATGTCAGATATCATACTCTCCTCTGACAGCACCATGTTCCTGTATATCTCTGTAGTCATCACCAGTATTTTTGCATCAGCATTCCTTGAGATATCGCCTGTTATCAGGCCCACATTTCCAGCCCCGTATTCAGCTGAGAATTCCCTGTATTTCTGGTTTGACAGCGCCTTTATGGGTGCAGTATAGATGACCCTCAGCCCCTTCCTGAAGTCCCTTTCAATTATGTAGTCTGCTATCAGGGTCTTCCCAGAGCCGGTTGGAGCTGAAACTATTACTGACTTGTTTTCCTCTATTGCGAGTATCGCCTTTTCCTGGAAGCTGTCCAGCTCCAGCCCCTTGTAGTCCATTCATTGGCGGAATAGCAGCCAGGTTATATGTTTTGCCATGGAAAAGGCCCTGATGCCCCTGCCGGGTTATGGGAAAACAGTGCCATGCTGGGCATTTTGCGTTCTCGGAAACCAAGACTAATTCATTAAACAGTTATACAATAATTGTATGTAAAAATACAAAAATAGTAACATTTATATATTAAAGCAAGTAACTGGATTATATCATGCAAAACATTAAGGAAACAAATGCAAGTGAATTATTCGATTTACTTGATTCAATATCAAAATATTTTGAAAGAAAAGTCAAAATGTATGCACTAGGAGGTACTGCACTAACTATTTTGGGGATTAAACCATCAACTGTTGATATCGATATTAATGCAGACGTCAAAGATCACACATATATCTTCCAAATTTTTGAACAAATAGGATTTAAAAAACTTGGAGGGATTAGGTGGCAGACTCAAGAAGGATTATCCTTTGACTTGTTTTCCGATTGCAACATAATGGGCACTCATTTGTTAGATGATGCTTTAACAAAGTCTAAATTCATTAAATCCTTTGGAAACATAGAACTTTACACTTTCTCTTTTAATGATATAATAATCAGCAAGTTAGCTCGAGGTGATGGGAGGGATTTTCAGGACATAAAACACATATTTGAAAAGAATAAAATTGATTTAATTGAGTTAGTTAAGAGGTATAAAGAAACAATGGAGCAGTCAGCCGTTGCAAACTCCAATAGGAAGCTGATGGATTTGATTGAATTTAAATTTCGGGATTGGGGCTTTAGACTGGACAGGAAGATGATTGAGAGGGTTAAAAAATGGCCATAGCCATAGAGAAGGAACTTGCAGAATCAGGATATAAGATGATTGGACTTCAAGAAAGTAAGGAAGAGCTACTTTCAGCCATATTGAATTCGGGGAACATTCGTTATCTTAAGGCAATTCCTTTCTTGTTATATAATTATCCTATTAATTTGGACTTGCTATACCTAAGAACTGATAAGAAAAAACTTTTGGGACAAGTCATATCAATCACAAGAAAGATATTTGAGGAAGAGCGAATAGATAAACAATTGCCCAATATTTACGAGGAAAGCAATCTTGATTATAACGATTTTAAGCAGGAATTTCAAATGCAAAAATCATCATTGGATAAACCACAGCTAATGACTGAAAAACAAAAGATATATGGCGAAAGAGATTTACAGATGTGGCTCTCAAAGATATTTACGAAAAAAGAGAGGTGGATAATGAGAAGGATTTTGGAAGAAAAATCTGTCAGCAGAACTGATTACGAATATTACTCCCGTAAAACAAAGAAAAAACTCGACAGCATTTTGAATCTGCAGGACATTGCTAGAACGCTTTATCATAAATCACCAAATGTTGATGAAGACTTGTTTAAGCTTAAAAAAATGCTTGAAGAGAAATACGGGCCAATAAGAAGCATATATCTCCAGAATAGGTGCCTTTTGCTCACACTAACCACTGATGAAAAACACGAAAACAGCTCACCAAGAATTATGGCCATAGAATTAAAGACAATAAAGAACCCTGAAATTTTGTCGCTTTTACAAGAATATGAAGGCGAAAAACAAGAATTTACTTAAATGTCAGAATTGAATAATATTTGCAAATAGTTCTTAACCTTCTCTCGAATACCCCTTCTAGCCCCAAACCCCCAAACCCTTGTCTGCTCCTCAGCCTGTTTCTCGTGGTTTCTCCCCTGTTTGTGAATGTGCCTCAGCTCAAAATGCGCTATTTCGTGAGCCACCACCTGCATCATGCCCTTTTCATTCCAGCCATTATCCTTAATGTCATTGAAATTGACGAAAATAATGTTCATTGCAATCTTTCGCCTTGCTGACTTTTCCTTCCTTGGCAAGAAAAGATTTGCAGTGCCCATAAAAGCGAATAAGGGTTTTCCTGTAATTATGAACTTCACTTCTTCTATTGCCCTATTCCTTACTCTTTCAGGCAGCCTTAAAAGAGTTTTGGCAACCAGTCGCTTATACTTTTCGTCTTTCCTGGAACTGCCTGAAGGCAGCTGAATATCCAAGTCTTTAAGTATGCTTTTCTGGGATGTGTATTTGTCAGCATCAGTCATCTTCAAGGGGAAAATCGAAAACGCCGAAAAAGAAAGCGTCAATTGACGTATACCCGGCGCACTTGGGTTTTGAAGCTACGAATTTTATCGGGGTTCCAGCCAGGCGAAGCAGAAGTTTATCTTTAAATCTCTCAATATTTTCAGGGCGGATTTCTGATTGTATTATCACAATTCCATGTTGTATTGAAGCGATTCTTATCTGGGCCAATAGGGAGAGAAGCAGTTTATTGATTGAGGTGTCATCCAGCTCTTCATGCATTGACTTGGAATTAAGGTCGATAATGAGCCTGTTTTTGATGTGTGAATCATTATGCCATATATCCAATACTTTAGAATGCATATTTAAAAGGTTAACCAGCTTTTTATTTTTTAAAAGGTCCCGGGAAAGAGATTGCATTATTTTGCAATCAACAAAATCATTGAATAAAAATTCATGCCTTATTTTATCTTGTTCATTCTTCTCCGCAGGGTTTTTTTTATCAATGAATGGCAAATTGATCTTTTCAGCGACTTCAATTGCATCACTGTCCTTAAGCCCTTTTTTCTTGCATTGGGAGCAGGTAATTATCCCGGAAGCTTTTGTTTTTTTAAAGTCTTTTTTGCAATGGGCGCAGAGAAACCAATTCCTGGCTTTCAGGCCTTGCTTCAGTTTCTTTTCATTGTGTGTTTTTGGCATTTTGGGAGAAGAAAGCACAATCAATGCACGCCTATATATATTTTTCCATTAATCAGTAGAATTATATAGTAAAGAGTAGAAATCAATATAAATAAGGTATAATTGAACACATCCATGGAAAACTTTATATTGGAAGCTACAAAAGAACAGATTGGGGGAACAATAGAGATGCCAAAGGTACTCATTGCAAGTCTTTACTCGCCAGACCCGGTGCTGCTGGCAGCCACCAGGCTTGGCGCTGAGAAGCTTATTCTTTTCATAGATAAAAAACCCAATGGGCAGCAGGAAGATGCGCTTAAGGTAATAAGGCAGAGCTTGGGAAGGGTTCTGGATGTCAAGGAAATCAAGGCTGACGTTTACAATGTAGTTGAAACAGCCAGGAAATGCGTGGAAATCATAGATTTGGAGTTAAAGGATAACCAGATTTACATTAACATAACCTCTGGCAGGAAGCCCCTGGCCATAGGCCTGCTGCTGGCAGCCTATGCCCGCTCAAGCAGGGTCAAAAAGATAGCTTATAACCCTGATGAGGACAAAAGCGCTGTTGTTTACCTTCCAAAGCTGTCCTTCAGGCTCACAGTGAGCCAAAAGCAAATCCTGGAAGCATTGGAAGAGGGGGATTTCAAGTCACTTTCAGACCTTGCTGACAAGGTAAAGCAGTCAAGGGCAATGCTATACAGGAACATCAAGGAGCTTGAGGAGATGGACTTAATCACTGCACAGGATGGGTTTAAGCTGACTGATGCGGGAAGGATTGCGAGGTTGTGATGACCTTTTATTTTGTAAATACAAATAGAAAAACAAGCCTTGAGCTTGAAAGGGATATGCTTAAAAATAAAAAAGTAGCAGCGTATAGTTCAGGTTGGAAACATAAAATAGATAGATTGCAGAAGGGAGACAAGGTGTTTCTTTATGGATCGGGTAATGGCGTTGTTGCTTTTGGAATTGCTAATGGAATTTTAGAGAAAGCCCCACATGGAGATGATTCTGAAGGAGAGCATTATATGAGTCTTGAAAATTTTAAGGATATTTCAGATAAACCAGTTAGTGCAAGGCAAATAAAGGAGATTACAGAGAATAAAAATATTCAATTTAGACATACATTATTTGAAATAAACGGAGCATCAGGAGAAAAACTATGGAACCAGTTGATGGCGTTTGCCAAAGATGGGCTCACGTTAAATGAAAGTAGATTGTGAGGCAGTAAAAATGGAAAAAGTGTACTCTATTGTAACTCATCATAAAAACACTGAAGAAGCTGCTGATAGATGGATAGAAAATGGAGTATGTGCTGTTGGATTCTGTAAGGCGGATTTATCAGATGTAAAAAGCAAAGACCAACTCAAAAAACTGCTAAACAAGAAAAGAGAGAAACCAAAAAGCAGATCTATTACAGAGTTAATGAAATTTCTGAGCATCCAGAAAGACGACTTAATTATTGCTTACCAAAACCGCAATATTATAGCCGCCATTGGCAAAGTCATAGATGGTGACTACCTGTTCGAAAGCAATCCAAAAGATTTCCTTTACCCTCATCAAAAAAAAGTAAAATGGTTTGAAAATCCTACGTATTTTGACAAAGAGCAACTATCAGTTATTGCTGCAAGGCAATTAGGAAAAAGAGGAATAACAGTAACGGAATTGCGTGATACAACACCTAAAAAACTATTGGCATTTGCTAGTCTTGTAGAATCCAATAAGTACAAGAGTAAAAATGAAAAAAAAGAAGAGCTGATAAAGAGGGAATTGAAAAAACATCTTAAAAAAGAAATAGGCTCATTAGAACAAGGGTTAGTTTTAAAATTTGCAGAGAAAACTATTGGGAAAAAGCGGCCGGACTTTATTGCAGAAGATGGAAATAGAAAAACAGTCATTATAGAATGCAAAGGTAGTGTAGATTTTCCAAAAGCGATAAAACAGATAGTTGATTATCGTAAACGCTACAAAAAACAGGTAAATGGTGTTCGTTGCTTTTTGATTGCCTTTGATTTTGATTCAAAATCCAAAGAAAAAGCACGAAAAGAAGGTATTGAAATGTTCCAAGCAGAATTATGCTTCAAATCCTTAAATTAAACAAAATGCCCCCCACTCCCACTCCATGTTAAGCACGTTTGAGCAGTGCCCGTTGAAGTTTAATTATATTGATAAGGTTTAACAGATGGTTTAAGGAGAATGAAAAAACAAAAATCAGATAAAAAAAGCAGAACTACCCTAAATAAAAGGGAAAGTTCCCCTAAAAAAAGGGAACTGACTATGCTAAGGAAAGAAGCAGGCCTGCTTTACCTGTTTGCCTCTAAACCTTGGAAGGCATATACTGAAAGCGAATTAAAGAATTCTTATGGCACAAATTCCAAAAGCTATGTTGAGCAGTTCATTGAAAAATATGTCAAGGAAGGCATCTTAAAGGTTGAGCCAATAGGCAGGTTTACGAGTTATTCCCTCAATTTATCTGCAATAAAAGCAAGGATTTATGCAGGCACAGTCCTCGAATTCATCGGCTGGTCTAAACGCAATGTTCCTTATGACGATATTCAGGCAGCAATCGATAAGATTCCTTATTCAAGCCACATCACGTTAATCACTGGCAGTTATGCAAAAGGAAATCAGAATGAGAAGTCTGATATTGATGTTGTGGTAATTATAGAGGATTCCTGTGAGCCAAAGAAGGTGTATGCAGAATTAAAGCTGCATTCTGAGCTGAATATTCCTCCGATTCATCTTTATGTTTTTAGGAATTCCGAATTCATAGAAATGCTGAAAAACAAGGAATTGAACTATGGAAAAGAAATAGCTAAAAACTGCTTGATACTATCCCAGGGACAGACATATCTTAAGCTGATAGATGAGGCGATTAAAAATGGATTCAATGGCAAGTCTCTTTATTAGAAGGGCCGAAACCGAAATCGTTATGGCAGAGAAACTCAAAGAAATGAGTGAAGATATTAAAGTAAAGGAATTTATGCAAATCCCGCAGGAAATGACGTTCTACAGCGCAGTTATTTCACACTCATATTATTCCATATTTTATAGTGCTAAAGCGATTCTTTTGACAAAAGGGATTAAGACTTATTCACCAGATATCCACAAGAAAACTCTTGATGCTTTCCAGCACCATTTTGTTGACACTGGAATTCTTGATGTAAAGCTTTGGGAAATATACAAAAAGCTCGTTGTCAGGGCTGATGAGCTTCTGGGGATATTCAAAGAAGAAAAACGAAAAAGGGGAGACTTCACCTATAATACAATCCCTCAGGCTAACCAGGAGCCAGCTGAAAACTCTGTAAAGAACGCTAAGATATTCCTGTCAAACATCAAAAAAGTCGCTGAAACAACGAAATGAGAATAAATAAAATGCCCCTCTACTCCCACTCCAGGCTGAGCACGTTTGAGCAGTGCCATTGGTTTGCAAACCAAAGCATTTATATATAACAATATAATCACGATTATATTACAATATAAATAAGATTATATTAACTGAAATGACTGAAGAAAAAACAGAATTTTACAATAGGGCAGAAGAGCTTGCGATGCTCAACGAAAAGCATGATGCGATAGAGGCTTTCGGGAAGGGTGTTATGCTGGCGGTTTATGGCAGAAGAAGGGTTGGAAAGACGGAGCTCATAAAGAAATTCATCAGGAAATGTAAAGAGCAAAAGCTGTATTTTTATGTGGATCTTGCTGAGAGGACGGTAATCCTTAACTCTTTGTCAAAAGCCATAAGGGAGCAGCTGAATGAGGATGTTATTTTCGGGGATTTTGAGGATTTTTTCATGTACCTGACCAAAAAGTCGGATAAGAACAGCTTTATTCTGGTTATAGATGAATTTCAGAGGTTTCTGGATGTAGCGCCAGAATTCATAACTTCCTTGCAGAAGCATTGGGATAACGCCCTTAAAAATAACAAAATCATGGTTTTCTTGGTTGGCTCTTCAATAGGGATGGTTCAAAAAGTGACCAGCAGCCACGCAGGAGCCTTATATGGAAGGGCTCAGAAAATCAAGATTTCTCCGTTCAAGTATAGGGATTTCAGGCTAATGTTCAACGAATTGGATGAAGAGGAAAAAGTATTAAGATACGGGGTTTTTGGAGGAACTCCGTTCTATCTTGAAAAAACAAAGCCATTCAAGGACACTCTTGATGCAATTTATGAATTGGTAATAAAAAAGGATTCTGAGCTTTCAGAAGAGCCAAAAAACCTGCTGGAGTATGAGAACGTGAGGATTCATGCAAAATACAACTCCATAATGCAGTCAATATCGGCAGGAAAAGAAATTTTGAAAGAAATACAGGATTTTACAAAAATGCCTGTTTCCAACCTTCCACCCTACATAAACAAGCTTGATAGGCTCCTGGACTTGGTCAATAGAAACGATCCGATAAATGGCAAGGAGAGGCTTGGACGTTATAAGATAACCGATAATTTCTTCAGGTTCTGGTATAAGTTTGTATTTGAAAACCAATCTGCACTGAACATGGGCGCGAGAGACCAAATTCTAAAGCTGATAAAAAGCGGACTGAATGCCCATATTGGCAGGATATTTGAAGATATTATAAAGGAGATGCTAATTCTTTATAATGGAAAAGAAATTAATGGCCATAAAATAAGC
>JACPTE010000006.1 GCA_016192945.1 Candidatus Woesearchaeota archaeon | reverse complement strand
CATCCACGCCCAGATAATGCAGAGCTACATAATCTTCTTCGTGTTCCTCGGCGTCATGATAATCATCCAGAACCTGCTGATACCCTACATGTCCAAGTTCTCAGGAACCGCAGGAGGCGAAACCGTGACAGAGGGTGCAGAAGCAACACCCCCAATAATGCAGAAAGTAACCATAGATTTCTCATCCCCCGAATCTTTCATATCAACAGCCTTTGCATGGTTCGTCAGCCTTTACGGGATATTCCTGATGATGTCGCTAATCCAGGGATTCTTCGCAGGAGTCGTTCTGGGAAAGCTTGCAGAAGGAGACTTGACATCAGGCCTGAAGCACTCACTTATAATGATGACCATGGCATTCATAATAATAACCATAGCCCAGGGGCTTGCCATAAACTTGCCATAAACTGTTTTTTGTTATTACAGCTGCCCTATCCTGCGCGAGAGTATGCTTCAAGCTGAGGATTCCCCTTAAGCAGCCGAGAAAAATCAATCCGTCCGTCTCCGCGAGGGCCGTGCTGCTCTAATACACCCAAAAAATCAGCCTTACTGACATACAAAATAGGCACATATGAATCTTGCCATGGCGTGTTGGTGTTTACCCTTTCCCTCCTGCATGTGGCTGCCTTTACATTCCCAATGCCCAAAACAGACTGCAGGAAATCAGCTGCCTGCCTTGCCTGCCTGGCTGCATCTCCTTCACCCATCAACACTGGAAGCTTTAATCTGAAATAACAGTTACTGGCATTATCCCAGACCATTCCTTTTAAGCTAAAAAAAATGCTTATGAAATCGTAACACACTCCTTCAAGAATTGCCCTTTCATCAATAGCCAGGTCATGCCTCTTCAGGCGCTCTGAAAAAACAGGCAGGTAGCTCAGGAACCCTCCTGAAGAGCGAATCTTGGCTTCAAATGGAACCCCTGCAATATGTGCCAGCCTGCCTAATGGGTTCCCTGCCTTGTTTATGACTATCCTTTTTTCTTCTCCCCCCTCAAAGCTCAAATCAAGGGATGGAAATTCCTGTTTTAACCTGGATGGAATAAGCCTTCCATCATGCCCTGCAACCACTTCTCCAGGGGCGGCTTTATAGTGAATTCCGGGGTGATAGTTACTATCAATGCCTCCGCTCAGAAACAGCATTGAAAAAAGCCTGCTGATTTCCGGAAGGCATGGGCTTGCAGCAGTAAGAGGGAGCGTAACGCCTATTTCTGCCAGGGCATCCAACCCCCTGATGCTCTTTGGCGTTCTTTTTCCTTTCCTGTAGTCCCTTATTGTTCTTGAGTCAGCAGGAACATGATAGCCCTCCTGCTCAACCCTCTCCTGCTCTGCCCTTGTAAAAGCCAAGCCAGGCATCCTGCTTTCAAGGATATAAGCGATGCCGTAGTCAGGTATCCCGCTATGATAGGTTCCAATGAAATCTATCTTGTCTGCAATCACGATTTCATCCAATGCCATGGGACGAGAATACCTGCCCACTATTTAAACCTTTCTTATTTAGTTACTTAATAGTGATTAATAGTTGTGGCGTATTGCCGCAAATAATTTAAAGCCTCAGAATAGAGCCTTCTGGATGAGGCTCACAATAGACCTGCGGAAGACAGCAGAGCAGAACGCTGCAGTTTATTACGAAAAGGCGAAGAAGGCAAGGAAAAAGATTGAAGGCGCAAAAAAAGCTCTTGCAGAGAGCCGCAAAAAGCTGGAACAGCTTCAGGAAAAGAAGCATGCAGAGGAGAAGATTAAGAAAGCCAGGGCTGAATCAAAAAAAGAGAGGAAATGGTACGAGAAATTCAGGTGGTTCATAAGCAGCGAGGGATTCCTTGCTGTTGGCGGAAGGGACGCAACAACAAACGAGATAATAGTCAAGAAGCACACAGACAGGAATGACATCATATTCCACACAGACCTTGCAGGAAGCCCGTTCTTCGTGATAAAAACAGAGGGTAAAAAGCCTGGTGAAAGCACACTTGAGGAGACGGCAACAGCAACAGCAAGCTACTCAAGGGCATGGAAAATGGGGCTGTCAGTGCTTGAAGTGTTCCACACCAGCCCGGAAAACGTGAGCAAGCAGACAAAACCCGGCGAATACATGGGGAAAGGGGCTTTCATGATTTATGGCAAGGCGAGCTACATAACAGCCGAGCTAAGGCTTGCAGTAGGCATAACGCCTGAGGGCAGGATAATGGCAGGGCATCCTGATTCTGTCAGGAAAAACTGCACAAAATATGCTGAAATAATACAAGGCAGGGACAAGGCAAGCGACACAGCAAAAAAAATCAGGAAAATAATGGGGGGAGAGCTTGACGACATAATAGCAGCCCTGCCCTCAGGCGGGTGCAGAATAAAGGGATAACTCACAAGTGCTCAACAGAGTTAATCATGTGGGCCCTGTGCTGCAAATTATCATCTAACTCTATTATGTTCAGGCAGGCATTATGCTGCTCAATCTCTGCTGCCTCCTCTATGGGCTTCTTGAGAAGGATGCCTATAGCCATCCTGTTAAAGCCGCCATGAGAGCAAACCACAACAGTCTTTCCCTTATACTCCCTGAACAGGAACTCCAGGAATCCCTGCGCCCTTTCCCTAAGCCTCCTGTAGCTTTCCCCATTCTCAGGGGCAAAGTCAACCTTGTGCAGCCTGCTTTCACTCCTGGCTCTCCTTAAATCATCCCATCGCCCTCCCTCAAGGACGCCATAGTTCACCTCCCTCAGCTCAGGCGTATGAAAGACAGGAGCATTATGAAGCCTGGCGATTTCCTCACAGGTATCACTGGCCCTCTTTAAATCACTTGAGAATATCGCATCAATCCTCTCATCCCTCAGCCTCACGGCAAGCTTTTTTGCCTGCCACATCCCCTTTTCAGTCAGCCTGCCAGGCATATGCCCCTGAAGAATGCCTTTTACGTTATCCTCTGTTTCGCCATGCCTGACCAGAATCAGCCTCATAATCATTGAGCTATATTCGTGGTATTTAAAATTTTGCACGATTCCGGCTTTGTGTAAAAAGTAATATTTCAGTGCTGTGGCGCCCTTTGTACAATAAAGGGTTCTTTTCTTCTCCCCTCGCTGAAACCGCGGGGGAGAGAAAAGAAGTTTCTTCCAGAAACCGCCACAGCTATAAAAAAACACTTAATACACAAAGCACACGATTCCAGCTTGCTTGTCAGGCTAAATAGTACACTATCACAGGCAGGATAAGGCAGCCCATTGCATTGCTCCTGCTGACACCCGCAAGTATCGGAATCATGCCAATCGCCGAGGCTGTAACAAGGACTATGAGCCCTGCAATGCCTGAAAAGGCAGCTGTCATCAGGAATACAAAAGCTATTATGGCTGCGCATAGCATCCTGTAATTAACCCTCGCAATCAGCGATGCAAAGCACCTTGCGCATGCAAGCGCTAAAAAAACTGCAATGCAGCCTGAAACCAGCGCAACTAAAATAAAAAGGGAAAACCCCTGCGGCTGCATTGAACCGATTATATTGCCAGCGGCTGCAATAGAGCCGTTTCTCGCCTTCCCTATTGAATAAAGCGTTACAATGCCCATCATCATTGATACAGAGCTGACACCGCCTATCAGAACAAGATAAGACCACCTCTCACCCTGCCTGAACACCCGCGAGGCAATTGACGCAGATTGCGCAGGGCCCAGGGCAGGGAACATGCAAACAAGGCTTCCTGAAAAGGCTGCTGAAGCCACAGGCCTAAAAAAATCCCTAAACCTCAAGTCAAATACCTCAACAATGTGCTGCCTTGGGATAACAGCGCTCCTGCCCAGGTTTGCCATCAGCAGGCTTATCCCGAAAAGCCCTGACAGCATTGGAAGAAGCGGCTCTGAGAAGCCCTCAATGCTGAAAACAACAATGCCAAGCAGGCCAGAAAGCAAGAAAACCAAAAAGCACCAAAGCCGTTCCTTCCAGGACTTCTGCAGAAGAATTGAAAGTATCGCGAATAAAAGCAGTATATGGCCTACAAGCCCGGATATGGAACTGAAGATAACAGGCACTGCAATCACAAGCAGGGGAGCTGCCAAGGCCATCAGGACAAGGCCAAGAAAGCATCCAGTCACAGCCAGCCTCACAGCCTCAAAGCCCAATCCCTGCAATAGCAGCTCGTTTCCAGGCAGTGCTGCAAGCGCAGTCCCCTCATCTGCAGCGCTCAGGAATACTGAAGGGACGAAATCAACGAAAATATGAGCCAGCGACATGGCTATAATCGCGGCTGCAATTAACTCGGCCTGAAAGTGCCTGCCGATTAAAGGCATAAGCCCCAGAATCATTGCAGAAACAAGGTTTATGTGGAGCCCTGGAGTCAGCCCAGTGATTGTCCCAAGCGCACACCCTACAATTATCGCAGCAACCAGCTCAATGAACATTTTTCCTTATCGTAAATACGATACCTTCTCAGCAACAACCTCCAGGCTGCCCTCAAACTCCCTGACCTGGCCAAACACATCTATCCTGCTGCCTTGCGAAAAGTTCCTCAACCTGCCGTCCTTGAACACGACAACTGTCACAGGCTTCTCCTCTGCTACTTTAACCAGAAACAGCTTATCCAGTTCCCTGACACTTATAACGCTGCCCCTTATCCTGATATCCTTCCCAATATCGCTTGTGGAGATGTCATAAGTCCTGGTGTAGCCCATAGTATAAGTAGAGGATATTGCAAACAGGATAATCAAGCCTGTTGCAGCAATTACCAAAGCAAGCCTTAAAATGATAGATACGCCCACAATCCTGCGAGCATGCCGGGATTATAAAATCCATTCATAGAATATCCGGAAGATTTCAGGCTCATCGCCTTAAAATTCCTGGCATAATCAAGGATTTTGCGTTATTTCCCCTGAAAAAGAAAAAATTTTCTTAAAAATGCCTTTTATTCCGGCACAATGAACTCAAAACAATCTTTATTTTCATTGAGCCGGTTCTCACTGAACTT
>JACPTE010000003.1 GCA_016192945.1 Candidatus Woesearchaeota archaeon | reverse complement strand
TAACGGCTCACGAAGCACAAGAGGAGCAAACGCAACAGCAATGCTTCTCTCAGTCATACAAACACTGCGCTTCAACAAGCAAAATATCCTTCAAAACCTACATTCCATCCTGAAAAACCCTTCAGGATGGTAAAGTATTACACGAAAAGACAACATTTTTAAACTCTTAAATTCGCTTATGTTTATGTTTAGCTTATTTAGGTCTGCCTATACCCTAGCTAAAAAACAAAGTGACATTCTTCTGATTAACCCTGATAGGTTTAAGCGATTTGCAATCCTTGTGCTCATCCTCCTATTTCTTGTTGGATGCTCACAACAGCCTGTTCAAGAATCGGCAGATCCACAAACTACTGCTCCACCAGTTAATAATAATAGTGTTCCTTCACATGAGGTTCAGCCGCAAATACATGAATCTGAGTTCCGTACAGGTACGCTCGTATTTGTTGCTGTAGATAGTTCAACATACAGCCAGTTGAAACTTGAGATTGATAGGTACGTTAATGATGTACAAAAAGATCTGAACTTAACTGTGGCATTGAAGACCTATGACTCTGCTGTTGATCCGAAGAAAATCAAGCAAGACATCGTTACAGAAATGCAGAACAAGAAACTCGAAGGTATTGTGTTGATTGGTGCTATTCCTTTTATAAAAATAGTTCAATCTCCAACTGGCGACTATCCGAGTGATGTAGTGTATTTCGATTTGCAGAATACTTGTGATTACGACGCTGCTGGTAATATCGAGAGTTCTAGTTTATGGAACAAGTGCGGGTACATGGCGCCCTTCCACGATCATCAATTCTGGATTGGAAGAATAACTCCACCACAAAATGGTATGCAGCTCTTGAAGAACTATTTCAAAAGAAATCATGAGTACAGAATGGGAACACTCCAATATGATAAGAAAATGCTTGCATATTTGCAGATTGTTCAAGCGGATGTGAATACTGGAGCGCGGGATAATGTAGAACAAGAGTTCAGGGATTCTCTTAAGCGTGGTTGGCTTTACTCCCAAAGTTCGGTCGATCTGCTTATTCCAACGGATAAAACATGTAGCATGGATGGCGAGTATTTGAATAAGCTTGACCAAGAATCTTATGAAAGCGTGTTCGTCAACGCACATGGCGCTCCAACGATGCATGAGTGTGATATAACCTCAGATACTATTAAAAAGCATCAACCTAAGGCACTTTTTTATGAATTCCGTTCATGCTCAGTTGGCGACTTCTCGAATCCAGACTACCTTGCAGGACAATATCTTTTCAACGGAAACGGTCTCGTTGTCTCAGCTCCTCCTACTGTCGTCTTTGGAGCATCTGTTGTTGATGAAGGAATGGAATATCTTCTTTCGCGCGGTATGACCTTTGGAGATGCCTATCGTAGTGTTGGGAACGCGAATACTTGGCTCTTAGGAGATCCTACGCTTCGTCTACGCTACAATGTACAAGGAAACGCAAAGATAAGTGTAAATGTTGATCAACTAAAGCTAGACAAGCTTCCTGTATGTCAACGCAAACCAACAATGGATTTCAGAAGAGACTGTGGTATGCAAAATGTAACTTTTGTAATCCAGAATATAGGTAGCAAAGAATTGACAATCAAGTCAGCTGATATGGTCTATAATTATACCCCTGACACTATCCCTGAAACAGGCGGAGCTATGGGCACAGTGGCACTATACAAACCGTATGAATTTGATGAATTGCACAATTTCTATGTTTGGTATCTTTCACCAGGAGAAAATGTCACTGTCGCAGTTGTCTTCTGGCCTCATCAAAAAGGAACATTCGGGGGTAAGGTGAGAATTTGGTCTGATGACCCGACTTCTCCTCTAACTTATGTGCCTTTCACAGCATCAACTTCTTAAATACAGTTTATTTTTTCAGTAAATAAGGGCGATTACGATTCCTTTTATCTGCGGGAACCTTATTTTGTAGGGGTCTTGTGTTTGGCTGTTATCGCCCTTTGCTATTCCGTACCACCCGTTTTCGTCTTTTCCAATGTGGACTATCCTGTGGCTTATCTTTCCAAGGGGTGATTCGTAGTAAACTATGTCGCCTTCTTTTATTTGTGCCTCTGTTTTAGGCTTGATTATTATCGCGTTTGTGTTGCTGTCTATTGCAGGCTCCATTGATTTCGTGTTTGCGAATCTGGCTGCTTCTGCCCCTGGGATGTCTATTGTTACAGAGTCTTCATATGCGTGTATCTGCCGCTCACTTATCCAGTCTCCAGGCGTTTTTTTCTCGTAGCTTCCGGTTTGCCCTGATAATGGGTTGAGTGTCAGCTCTCCTGTTAGAATGTTGTGTGCATGCGCGCCTATTAGCAGGCCGGCCATCAATGCAATTATGCCTAAGGTGATTTTTTCAGCCAGCATTTTTCCCCCGCCCCATAGGCATTCCAGCAGGGTATTTATAAAACTTTCTATTTTTAGCATTAAAAAGTAGTGACATTCTCCCAAGGCTTTATTGGAAAATTTTATAAAACAGCTTTTCTAAGGTTATGCTTATGCAAGGGCTGGCTCTGCTTAAGAGGCATGAATCACTGAAGTCTTCGTGGGTTCTTGATACGGGTTCACGTCTGTTGAGCGGCCTTGAGGTTCTTTATTCTGGAAGGGGGTTTATGTTGATACAAGCCACAGCAGATGGAAGGGTTCTGGCAATAGATGGTTCTGGAAAAGAGCTGTGGTCATTCAGGGAAGACTCTAAAATAGGGGTTGTGGAGAGTTTTTTCTATGATGAGTCTAAGGTTAAAGCTAAGGGGGCGCCCTCAATTGGCGATATAAACGGCGATTCCCGGCAGGAGATAGTTTTTGGGGCTGAATCAGGCCTTGTCACAGCTTTGGATGATAAGGGCAGAAGATTATGGCGATTTAACTCGGGTGCTCCAGTATCAAGGATATCGCTTGGTGATATAAATTCAGATGGGAATATGGAGGTCTTGTTTGGCTCTTCAGGTAATGCTTTTTATGCCCTTAACAGCCTGGGAAAGCCCGTGTGGAGGTTCATGGCTGAATCAGGCATAGAATCTGGATGCTGTATTGCTGGTAAAGGGGATGGTATCCAGATAGTGTTTGGCTCAAATGATGGTACTGTGTACAGCCTGGACAGGAAGGGGAAACTCCTCTGGAGATTTAAGGCTGATGGCAAGGTTCTTGCGAGTCCTGTTGAGTTTATAGCCGGAAAGAATTCTGCTATTCTGGTCGGCTCTGATGATAATCATCTGTACGCGCTTAATTTTGATGGGAGCTTAATGTGGAAATTTGATTCAGGGGGAAGCATTGTTGCAGAGCCTGTTGTCGCTGACATAAATGGGGATGGTTCAATGGAAATAATCTTTGGCTCGTGTGACAACAACCTGTATGTGATTTCTGAAAATGGCGGGGAATTGTGGCGGTTTGAGACGAATTTCTGGATAACAACACCTCCTGTCCTGGCTGATGTCAATGGCGACAATTCTGATGAGATATTGCTTGCATCCCTGGATAATTTCCTTTATGTGCTCAAGGCAGAGCCTTATTATGAGCTGAAATATGTTCCCGGATTGTCCAGCGTGATACCCCTGGCAGGCAATTATACTGATGTGCCTTCAGAGTCTCCTGGCGCATTTAAGGGCAGCAAGGTTCTTGATTACAATGCAGGCGGGATGATAATAGGGCTTAAGGCCGTTCATAAGGATGGCTGGCATATATTGCTGTCCCTGGATAACGGGAAGATTTGCAGGCTGGATTTAGGGTGATCTTATGGGTAAAAATGAGCAGATTGATGGAAAAAATCGTATAAAGACGTACATTAAGGAGCTGGATGAGCAGATGCAGGGGGGCATACCTGCAAACCACATAGTGCTTATTTGCGGAACAAGCGGGACTATGAAGTCTTCTGTGGCTTTCAGCGTTCTTTTCAACGAGGTGATGCAGGGGAAGACTGCAATGTACCTGACACTTGAGCAGTCTTCTAAGTCTCTTGCTCAGCACTTTTCAAATATGGGATTTCCGCTTTCAAAGATAAACCTGCTTACACTTGACAACCTGGCACAGGTTGATGCCCTGGTAAAATCTGCTAAGTCAAGCAGCAGGCCCTCCCTGATAATGGCTGACCTTGGGGTTGTGAGAAAGATGGTGAAAAGCGTTAAGATTGGGCCTACAGCCAGCTGGATGAATGTGATTAGCAACATAATAAGGAAGGCCAAGCAGGCAAATTGCGAGCTCGTGGTTCTTGACTCGCTTTCTGCACTTTATATCCTGACTAAATTTGAGCATCCGAGGACTGAGCTTTTTTATTTTTTTGAGTTTCTCAGGGAAATCGGGATGACATCTTTCCTGATTTCAGAGATGCCCCTGGACAAGAAAAAGTACGGGGCTTATGAGATAGAGGATTTTCTCGCTGACGGGATTATCAAGCTTGACCTGGTTGAAAGGCAGAGAAAAGTCACAAGGGAAGTGTCTGTTGTCAAGATGAGGGGAACAAGGACAACTATTGACGTTTTCAGCCTTGAATTTGCGAATGGGGCATTTAAGGCATTGTATGGAGGCCAGCCCCCCCTGATTTAGCCTTTTTGTTAGGGGGTGTACTTTAATGCCTTTGCACTGCATGGTATGAGCCCCCTGTTAAGTGACTCTATCATTGGAACAAGCTCTATCTGGACAGAGCTTCCATTGTTCTTCATGACTTCAGCAGAGGCCCTGTATAGCTCTCCCTTCCTTATTTTCCAGTCATGCATGTTATTTTGAATCTCAGAGCCTGTTACCACCCTGACTATTACCTTGCTTATGTCTTTCTTGCCATTGTTTTCCAGCAGGGCACTTAGTTGGTTGTCTTTTATTGAAACCGGAGGGTATTTTTGGCTTGCGCTGCTGTAAAATTGCAGCTGTACAGCCTCGCATTCGTCTGCCATGCAGGTGGTTTCATTTGTTTTTTGCCTGCTTCCTAAGTTTATCCCTATGCTCATTACAGAGACTCCTATGGCTACGCTGAAGGCTATGAGGATTATTGTTGCAGCCAGAGGGCTTATCGCCTTTTTCCCCATGTTAATCCGGCTCATTTACAGCAGCTCCCTTTCTTTGTATAGCAGGACCATGATGAAGAACACCATTGATGCTGCAATCAGCATTATGCCTGATGTCAGGAATATGAAAACAAGCCCCATTGACTGGCCAATGTACGCAATCAGGGAGGCTATCATGGCGCTGGGCACTGTTGCGTATGCCATGATTGAGTAGTATTTCTGCCTGAGTTCTCCCTGCAGCCTGCTTCCGATATACAGCCCAAGGGATACCCCGCTTATAGCCCCGCCTATCATTCCCAAGAATGTTGCTGCCCCTATGGATGCCAGGTTAGGCGAAAATACATAGGATAGGGGGGTTATGCTTGAGATTGCTGTTCCGAATACGAGCAAGGGGAAGTTGCCGATTTCCTTGAAGTTGATGAGGCTTATCTTTGGTCCTATGAGCGATGCTATTATGGCTATTGAGAATATTATGGCTATGTTTGCGAAACCCCCAATGCCTGTGATGAAGAAGTTGTTGTATATGAACACCCCGTAAAATGAGTTGCTTGCTATCTGTGCTGAGGTTATTATTACCATGTTTATCAGCAATATGAGGAGGAACGGGTTTTTTGATGACTCCCTGAGGAAGCCCAGGCCTTCTTTTACGCTCCCAAGAGTTTTTTTCATTTCTGATTTGGATGGCATAAGCATCTTAAGAATGGTGGAAATCAGGAATACCAGGGCTGCTGCTGATAATACCAGGGAATAGCCTGAGGATACCCTGTCAAGGGCCAGGCCGGTAATCAGCAGTATTGCCGAGCCAATGGCTGAGTTATAGAGTGCCCTGTGCGCTATTTTCGGTTCATTTTTGCTGGCAGGCTCTGATTGACGAAATGTTCCCATTATTGCGATAATCATCCCGCTTGCCAGCAGTGTGCCTGCAAGAATCAGCGGATTGCTTGAGCTTATGGCAAATATCATGGCAAGCAGTGTTGCGCTGAGCAGAAGCCCTGCGAAAAGTATGGTTATCCTGCTTGGGTTCATTCTTTCTGCCAAACCAGCGGATATTGTGTTTAGGAACACCCTTGCAGCGTTTACTATTCCAATCAGGAATATTGACGCTCCGCTTATGAAAAGGAAAACATTCATGAATTGTGGCGAGGTCAGGCTGAACCCTGCATAGTCAAGAGTCTCCTTTGCAATCTCTTTTTTCCAGCTTTTCTCTCCAGCAGGGCTGCCTTGCAGCTCTCCATACTTCCGAGTTTGCTTTTCAGCGGGGTTTCTCATTTTTTCTGGTATGGCTCTTTTCAGGGTTTTTTCCATATGAAGTCCAGCCATTTTCTTTGTTCAGGCTTTTTTTCAGTTTCTCCTGATGATTTTTTCTTTTTGCGTTTTTTTGCTCTTATGCTGCCTGTTTTTTCCTGGGTTTGGCCTGTTATGCTGCCTTCAATATGCTCCTCTTCAATTTTGGATGTGCCCGGCTCATTATTCTCTTCATGGATTTTTCTTTTTTTTGGTGCAGGCCCTTTCAATGTTTCCCCGGAGAGCTTTATGCTGGCGAGCTCTTTTTTTAGCTGGTCTTTCTCGCTTTTCAGGCGCTCCACTGCGCTCTTCAGCTTTTCGTACATTTTTTCATTTGAATGGCTCTTTTGCTCTATTGCCTTCCTGGAGACTGCAATTTCCCTTCCCATGCCCTTGATTATTTCCTTTACTTTTTCTTCATTTGCGCTGCCTGCTTTCCTTTCCGCATTAAGCTGCTCCTTCAGGCTGCTTACATCAGCACCCAGCTTTTCAAGCTCCTTCAGCTTGCTTATGTCTCCGCTTTGAAGCCCGCCGATTGTATGGATTCTTGATTTTAGCTCCTCAAATTCATTGGACAGGGCTTTGAATGACTCTTTTGTGTCTGACACCAGTTTCTTGAATTCTTCAAACTCATTGTAGCTTTTCTGGAATTGTATGAACATCCTTTCAACCTTGTTTGAGTGTTTTTCCATGTTTGCTTCTGTGGCTTTCATTGTGATAAGGTTGTTTCTTGTTTCCTTGTTCAGCTCAATGATTTCGTCAACTCCTTTGAATAGCTCGGTCTTTCTTCTCAGCTCTTTCACTTCCTCAATCAGCTTGGAGTATTTTGCTTCGCCTATCTCAAGCTTTTGGCCCAGGAGTTCGTATTTTGATGTTTCCTTCTTTATGCTTGCAAGGAGCTTTTCAGGCTCTATTTCCTTCATCAGGTCGCTTGCTTTTGTTGTCAGGACTGCAAGGTCTTTTATTTCCTTTTCCTTGTCAAGTATTGTGCTTCTTAATTCGCCTATCTGCTCCCTTATCTGTGTGAGCTGCTCGCTGTCTGTTTTCCTTAATTCCTTTATCGCCTCTATTTTTGCCTTGGCGGCTTCTATTTCTGCTGAAATCCTGCCCATTTTGGGGTTTTTTGGCTCTGGCGGCTCTTGCTCTTCTTCCAGGGCTGCATCTGTTTCCTCTTCCTGTTCCTCTTTTTTCTTGAATCCGAAAATTTTACATCACCTCTTAAATTATATCCATCTCATTTCTTAGCATCTCGCCCTGCTTTTCAGCGAGGCTGTTCAGGTTGAGCTGGGCTAGGAATATTGAGTTGCTGATTGCTGAGTTGTCTTTTATCCTTTCCAGCAGGTTGAGTGCCTGCTCAAAGCCGGCATAGTTTATTATGAGCGGCAGCCCGTCAAGCAGCACTATTGCTTTTTTGTTCCTGCTGGTAAATTCCTTTATCTTGCTCAGCATCGCGCTCAGGTTATTGGGTGAGTAGCCCTCTTTCACAGGCTCTGTGGTCAGCCAGTAAACCTCTGCATTTTCCAGCTTATAAGCTTTTTTGACCTCTTCAGGGTTTCTTCTTGTGAAGCACAGGCCATTGTAGCCTGAATTTATCGCCTTGAAGAACGCCTTGTAGCTATTTTCAGGCTGCTTTTCATTTATTATGTAGGCTTTCTTCTTTAAGAGGAGCGTTGCCTTGGCTTTTTTTGTTTCTCCTGTTTTTGTTTCATGCCTTCCCTTTTTCTTTTCCTTTTCCTGCTCAATGTATTTCTTTCGTTCAAGCTGGGCTTCTTTGACCTCTTCCATCAGCTCAGTTCTGGTTACAAGCTTTATTTCCCTCTTCTTCGGGGTTTTTCCCAGGGATTTCCACTTGGCTTTTAACCTTGGCTCAAGCGTTTCAAGATATATGTCCACCATGCTGAAGTTTCCTGTGCTTAGCTTTTCAGAGGCCAGCTTTAGCTCCAGTTCAAAGTCAAATATGTCCACTTTTAGCTCTTTGAGCTGCTCAAGCTGGTACTGGACGTCTTCAATGGCCGTGTTGTACTTTTTGTATTGGGCAAGCTCATTGTCAGAGAGCCTTGTGATGCTGTGGATTATTGGCCTGAATGATACAAAATAGGCTTTTCCGTTGTTATAGTCTGCATTTTCTATCATTCCTGTTCCTGTTTCTGCCTTGACTATTGACTTGGCTATCTCTTCGCTGTATTTCTCCTTTAACGTGCCCAGGTCGCTCTCATCCTCTGTTCTCATCTGTATCTGGGTAGCTATGTTTGCCTTTATCTCGCTCACGAAGTCTGATAGCACTTGGGATATCAGGACAAGCCCTATTCCCCACTTCCTGAACTCCCTTATTCCTCTTTCCACCTGTATGAATCCCTCGCCGCTTCCTCCGAACTTCTTGAGCAGCCTGTGCACTTCGTCATATACTATCAGAATCTTGAGCTCCTGGCTTTCCTGGGGGTTTGACCTGAATATTGCCCTTATTGTGTTTGCTACAAAGAAGTCTATCTGGCCTGGCTCAAGTTTGTTCATTGCAAATACGTTTATTGCCCCTGCGCTAACATACCTGCTTATTTCTATTTCCTGCATCTCATTGTCTATCTGGTAAACATTCCCCTTGAATGCGTGCGCTTCCTTGCTGCCCATTCCGTATTCTGCATACTTGTTGAGCATGTTCTTCTCCTTGCACGCCCTGAGGAAGCCTGTCCATTGGGCGCTCGGGTCAAATACTATTACTGCAATTCCTTTCCTGAGGGCTTCTTCCACTATTACCTGTGCTGCTATGCTCTTTCCGCTTCCTGTTGCGCCTGCTACTATAGTGTGCGTCTGGAGCTTGTCAAGCTCTATGTACGCCTTCTTGGCTGATTCCGCTATCCTTCCTATGTGCCCTGACCTCCTGCCAGGCCTTGGCAGCTTGCTGTAGTCAATAAGGGCCTGGTACTTTCTCCTCTTGGCAGCATGCCTTCTGTAAATCTGTGCCGAATACAGTATTGCTGAGAGGGCCATTGCCGCAGCTATTATCTGCCACACCTGGAATATAAGCACCTTCTGGAACAGGTATGGCTTTAATGTTTCCAGGAAGGGCTTCTGTACGTGTATCTGTGATATTGATGTGGCTTCCTGCTCTACACTGTTCTGGGTGTAGTGGGCTGTTCCCTTGAGTATGTATTTGTCATATGGTGTTTTTTCAGGTATCTTTAATGTTGTTACTATTGTCGCCCTGGTCTCAACTGCCAGTGCCTCCTCTGATTCAAGCAGCACTGCCTCAGTCTTGGGGTTTATCAGCTGTATCTTCAGCTGTACGTCAAACCTCCTGGCTGTTCCCAGGTTGATGAGTGTTGACTGGACTCTTAGTTCATCGCCTGGTGCGACTATTGTGTCAAGCGGCTCTATTCTGAAGTCAAGGAGCTTTTCTGCCTTTTCCTTGATTATTATCCTTATTGGCACTGAAATGGTTTGCTGTTCTGTTTTTATGGTTAGCTCCCCTGTGTAAGTTTGGGGTTTTGCGTTGTCAGGTACAATTATGTCTATTTTCACTGTTCTTGATTCCCCTGGATTGAGGCTTATGTTTTGGGGGAAATACAGGAATTGTTTGGAGCTTCCTCTTGCAGCAAGCTCAACATTGATTGCCTTGTCCTTTTTATTGTTGTTCAGGTTTATTGTGACAGCGTTTTCGCTTCCTGGCGAGACCTCCTGGGTTATTTCGTTTGTGTCTATCTGCAGCTCTTCCTTTGTCAGGTTAGTTATCTTTTCCTGAAGCTCTTTTAGTGCCTTTTCTGTTGCGTTGGTTTCCTTTGGCTTGGGGGTTGTGGTCCCTCCTCCGCCGCCGTCGTCTCCTCCCCCTCCTCCGCTGCTTGAGCTGCTACTGCTGCTGCCTGATGCAGAGTTGCATGCTCCGCTGGAGCACCCGTTTGCGCAGCTTGTGCTTGACCATGCCCCGCTGCTGCATGTCCATTTTGTATCTCCTCCGCAGGTTGTCTGGCTTGAGTTGTATGATGTTCCGTCATGGGCGCATCCCCCTGCCTGTGCGCAGAAGCTTCCTGAGCCGTCAAAGTCTGCTCCGCAGTTGCCTGTTTCACACTGCGAGTTTGTGCTGCAAGGGTTTCCGTTTGATATCAGCCCGTTGACGCTGTATGTGCTGAATCTTGTTATGTTTGCGTATACGTAGCTGTCTGTTGTGTTCACGCCCGCGTCCAGCACCCAGTTAAGCGTTGTGTTGAGCTTCTCCCATGCTGTAGTGGTTTCATTATACCTGTAGAGTGAGAGGCTGGTTGCAGACAGGTTTGAGTTTTGCAGTTCAGTTTGGTTATAGTAGACCTGCAGCCTTATGTTGGCGGTTGAGTTCTTTATCTCTTCAGGGACATCAATCTTCACGTATTTCATGGTGTTGTTCAGGGTGCTGTTTGCCGTGCTGTCTGGTGATTCAGTGACGTTTATGGTGGAATTAACTCCTGAGTTCAATATAAGGCTAAGCACTAAATTTGCCCTGGTGGCGTTGATGCTTGTTGTCTGGTTTGCTGTTATGTTCACTGTCAGGCGCTGTACAATCGCCGTTTTGAATGTCATGTCATTGCTGGTGTTTGTGTTTCCGAGCACGTCTGATGTTTTTATCCTGAAATGGTATGCTGTTCCCTCCTGAAGCCCTGATATGTTTATGGTGTGCTCTGTTGAATTGCTGGAATTTGCTGACTGGTTTCCGTAGCTGCTGTTCAGCCCGTATTCAACAGTGCTGTTCGCCAGCTCGTTGGTTTTCCAGTTTACTGTAACTGATTCGTTGGTTGCAAGCATGAGAGATGCATTAAGTATCATTGGCGGTGTAGTGTCAAGGCTTGCATTCCTGGTTGGTGTTGAGTTCTTGTTGCCTGCTAAATCATAAACAGTGACGTTGAAGTAATATTGGCCGTCTCTCAGTGAAGTCCAGTTGATTGTCCTTGTTGCAGAGGTGTAAGTGGTCTCAGTGTACAGCCCTGTTGAGTTATGGAGGCTGAATGTTATGTTGGCTTCGCTGCTTTCGTTCACTGTCACGTTTATGTATATCCATGACTGCCTGAATGATGTTCCGTTGGCAGTTGTTGCAGCCCCATAGCTGATTAGGGGGATGATTGAGTCTTTTATGAAGTATACCTTGCTTGTATTGGATGTTATGTTTATCCCATCGCTTGCATAGACATTGTATGCGTAGCTTCCGTCAGCTCCTGTGAATGTTGTGTTTGCCCCTGAGCTTGTGGTGTTAAGCGTGTCATTGATGAAATGGTAGTATGTTATGGTGTCATTGTCTGCGTCGCTGCTGGACACGTTCAGCGGGACTGTCGCATAGTTGATGTATGAGTTGTTTATAGGGAATAGTATTGTTGGGTTGCTTGGCGGGGTGTTGTTTGCTGCTGACTTCACTGTGAAGCAGCTGTTTGATGTGCTGTTTTGGTTGTTGCTTGTGTCGTTGAAGTAGAACTTCCCGCAGACCTGCTTGTAGCCTGTTGAGGTTATCGTTTTTGTCACGTTTATGAATGTGCTCGTTCCTGATATTGTTATCGGGGTGTCATTTGCAAAGCTTCCTGTGTCGTTGAAGCTGAAGATGTAGCTTTGCAGCCCTACCCCGTCGGCAAGTGTCAGGCTCCAGTTGGCTGTCCCGTTTGCAAGGGTTGCAGTGGATGCATTGTTTGTAAGCCCTGTGTAGGTGGGGGCGGTCCCGTCGTTGATTATGTATGTGAATGACTGCTGGGATATGTCAGTCCCGTCGTTGCATGTTATAGTGATGGTGTATGTGCCTACCTGGCTTTCAGTTGGCGAGTGGGATATGGCTCCTGTGAGGCTGTTGATGTTGAACATTGAAGTGTCATCAGAGTAGGTTATTGAGTCATTGTCAGCGTCAGTGCAGTTGACCTGGTAGTTTAATGTTGAGCCAGTCCTTGTTGTTTGTGTTGTCAGTGTTTGCGTATATCTTGGCGGCGCATTTGCCACTGTGAAGCAGCTGTTTGATGTGCTGTTTTGGTTGTTGCTCGTGTCATTGAAGTAGAATTTTGCGCACACAAAGGCGCCTTTTGATTGAGTCACTGTTTTTGTCACGTTTGTAAAGTTGCTTTGGCCTCTTATGGGGATTGCAGTGTCATTTGTGAAGCTCCCGCTGTTGTTCCAGCTGAATATGTACGCTGATAGCCCCACGTTGTCTGCTAATGTCAATGACCAGTTCACTATTCCGTTATTGGGCGTTACAGTAGATGCGTTGTTTGTAAGCTGAGAGTATGTCGGGGTTGCACTGTCTATTGTGTTAAGCGTAAATACCTGCGATACGTTGATAGTCCCATCGTCGCAGCTTATGTTTATGCTGTGTATTCCCTCTTCTCCGGCTGCAGGGGTGTAGTTTATGGTTCCGTTTGATGAGTTGATGTTAAACAGCGTTGTATTGTCATAATAGGTGATTGTGTCATTGTCGTAGTCTGTGCAGTTAATGTCATAAAACAGTTGCGAGCCTACTGTGACTGTCTGTGCTGAAACATTTTGCGTGAAAAACAGGGGCGTGTTTGCTACTGTGAAGCAGCTTGCGTTCGTTGTGTTCTGGTTTGCTGCTGAGTCGTTGAATGTGAATATTCCGCATACATTCCTCCCCTTTAGCCCTGTTATGTTCTTTGTTATGTTTATGAAGTAGCTGGTTCCTGCTATTGAGTATGGGCCTTCTTCCACATACGACCCGGTGTCATTGAACCTGAAGCTTACATTGGCGAGTCCATTTTCATCAGAAATTCTTGCGCTCCAGTTTGCGATTCCTCCCCTCTGGGTGGATGTTGATGCGTTGTTCGCTGAATTCGCATATGTTGGGCTTGTGTAGTCAACAACAATGGTTCTTGCTGTTGTGCTTCCCTCATTGGATGCAGAGTCGTTTGCCCATACAAAGAATGTGTAGTTTCCTTCGGAAAGGCTTGTCTTGTTTATTGCATAGTATCCTGAGCCATTTGAGGCGAGCGTCTGGTTTGTCCCGTTCCAGTTAAGTATTGCTGTGTGCACTTGTTTCTCAGTGATAGAGGCATTTATGTATGTCCAGTTCCTTCCGAGGTTTATGCTTGTCCTGTCTGGTTCTGTCGCGCTTGTGAATGCCGCTGAAGGGTTGGTATAGTCAACTATTAATGCCCTGTTTGGCGTGCTGTTTTCGTTGCTGTCTGTGTCGTTTGCCCATGCGAAGTATGTGTAGTTGCCCTCTGCGAGGCTTGTTTCGTTTATTGAGTAGAACAGCCCTCCTGCTGTTGTCCCGTTGCTCTGGAGTGTCTGGTTTGTCCCGTTCCAGTTGAATATTGCGGTATGGATGGCTGAGTTGTTCCCTGTTATTGTGAAGTTTATGAAAGTATAGTTTCTTCTTATGTTCACGCTTTTGTTGTCGTTGTCTGTGGGGGTTGTGTATGTAAGGGTCGGGAGTATTTGCAGCACATATAATGAGTAGTTTGTGAGGTTGGTGCCGTAGTTCTTTGCTGTGTCATTGCACTGCACGTTCCACAGGTAGCTTTTCCTGAATGCAAGATTTGTTGTTGAGAAGTTGTCAAGCAGGCCATTCCTGAAAGCCTGCGTCTTGTTTATGCTCCATGCTCCTGTTATGTTTGTCCATAGCTCGCATGTGGCGTTCCCGAGGGCGTCGCTTGCATTATACTGGAAGCTTACGTTGGCTCCGTTTACTATGCTGGCATTTGCAGGCCCTGCCAGTGCTACTGATGGTGCTGATGAGTCTATTAGTATTGTGTAGTTTATGCTGTACAGGATTTTGTTGCCTGCTGTGTCGTTGCAGGCTATTGAGAAGTTGTATGAGCCGTCTTGGCTGAAGTTTACGGGTCCTATTGTTGAGTTGGCTTTTTGCGTATAGCTTGCTGTCATGTTTTCTGAGAAGCTGCCTGTTGCGTTGTGCCATACTGAGCACTTGTCTGGGTATGTTTCTGTTGTGTTGAAGCTGAATGTTATGGATTTGGTGTTTGCTGTCTTGAGGTGCCAGTCAACAGGGCTTGCATTTATGCTGCTTATCGCGGGTGTTGTGGCATCTACAATGAGGTTTCTGTTCAGTGTGCTGTTTTGGTTTGCTGCTGTGTCGTTGGCCCATGCGAAGTATGTGTAGTTGCCATCTGCGAGGCTTGTGAAGTTCGCGAAGAAGCTGGTGCTGCTTCGCCTGCCTGTTTTTTGGGAGTAAGCGGAGCTTATTTCTGAAGCGCTCAAGCTCTTGTTCCAAATCCTGATTTCATCTATTGTTCCGTTGAAGAAGTCTGATGTGTTCTGCGCCCCTACCTGCAGAGTTGTTAATGATGCCATTATCATGCCCTGTGAGTCCAGATTGCCGTTTATGTATAATGAAAGTCCTGAGCCGTTATAGACGTAAACTATGTTAGTCCATGTGTTCAGGCTTATGTTCTGGCTACTTACCACTTGGTTTGTTCCATTATAGTACATTAGCTTGATTCCATCCTCGCTGTTCGCGGCAGGCTCTGTCAGGGCTATGTTGTATTTTCTGCTAAGGTAGTATTCAACTGATTTCCTGGCGTTTGTTGAGTATGTGTTATTGTAGAATATGATTTCTGCAAGGTCTCCGGTGAATATCTGGCCGCAGGGCCCGTCTCCAATCTTGAATGTTGTTATTGCATCAACAAAGGGGTTTACAGTCACGTTTGTTGAATTTATCTGGGTCCCGTTAAATATCATGCTTATGTTGTATTCCTTCCTGAAAACTTGAAAGATGCCAAATGTATCTTCAAACCCTGCAGGGGTTCGTGTGAACATACTCTGAACTTGTCCGCCAGGATTATTCGGGAACTGAAATACTATGTCATTATCATAGGGATAATAAAAATCATACCTGTTGCTTGCGCAGTTACCCATTCCGAACAGCTCTGTTCTTCCATCTGCGGAATTGTGCTTTGCAACAAATATCACTGAGCTTTCATTCACCCTTATCAGGCTGGTTGCTCCCACCAGCTTGCTGAGTGATTGGCTTCCGTCAAACCTTACTGCAGGTTTCTGGTTTACTGACGGGTTTACATATGTTGCTGTCCCTGTCATGTTTACGCCGTTGGGGCTGCTGTCATTCCATGCAGTGAGCGTGGATGCGTTGCTTACTCCTGTTATCGTATCAGCCTTTAGCCATAACGTCATGTTGGTTAGTGGCATTGAGCCTAATATTATTCCAGAGTCGTCTCCCAGCCCCAATATCCCTTCCCTTGCCACTATTGGGCTGGTTGGATATATCCACAGGCTGATTGTGGTGTTGCCTGTCAGGCTTTTTGAGCCGAAGTTTACTGATGTGTTGACTCCGTTAAAGCTGCATGCGCTCCCTGACCAGCCTGTTACTCCTGCTGAGCAGTTGACAGGCCCATTAACATTCCCATTGCTCCCCAGCCTGCCATTGTCCTGGGTGCTGTTGTCAAAGTCTATTAGTGTCAGCAGCTCTGGGCTGTCCAGTGTTACATTGGTCCCGTTCCAGTTGACTATTGCTGTGTGTATTGCTGATGTGTTGCCTGTTATTGTTATGTTGATGTATGTGTAGTTTCTCCTTAGGCCTACTGTTGTGTTGTCGTTGTCTGTGGGGGTTGTGAATGCAGGCATGAATGGCTGTGCTGCAACGGTTACCTGCCTGTTTGTTGTGCTGTTTTGGTTTGCTGCCGTGTCGTTTATCCACCCGTAGAAATAGTAATTTTTGTTTAGCAGGTCTGTGAAGTTTCTGTAGAAGTAGCCTGGCCCTGCTGTGAGCTGGCCTCCTGTGTAGTTTGTTCCGTTAAAGCTGATTATGAAGGTGTCGTTGTCAACTCCGGTGAATGAGAAGTTTACGAATGTCCAGTTTCTTGTTAAGGTTGAGGCGTTATTGTCTGTGCTGCTTCCAAAGCCGATGAACGGGGGAGAGAAGTCCAATATGAAGTTCCTGTTTGTTGTGCTGTTTTGGTTTGCTGCCGTGTCGTTTACCCATCCGAAGTATGTGTAGTTTCCCTGTGCCAGGTTTGAGAAGTTTGCGAAATAGTTTACTGTTCCATTCACAAACCTTCCCCTTTTTGCATTGTAAGATGCATTTATCTCTGCGCTGCTCAATGACCTGTTCCATATCTTAATCTCGTCCAATGAGCCGTTCAGGTTTTGGTTGTTGAAACCATCCCACCCGACGGACCATGTCCCTGCTGAGCCTGGATATGCTTCCTGGGTGTTTGCACATTGTTTATCCAGGGCTCCATTAAGATATACCTCAATAGAATAGTTTGTTCCATTTGGAGTCCTTGTAAATGCAAAATGATACCACTTGTTTACTGACAGGGTTGTTGCTCCTGTGCAGACAGTGCCTATGGTACCGAAATATTGGAGCGCCCCATTTGTTAGGTATATTCTCGTTTGGTCATTGCTCCTCCTGAATATTCCATTATATCCTGTTGGAGAAAGCTTAACCGTTCTTATCCAGCCTTCAATACTGAACGATTTGTTCAGCCTTAGTGTTGGAGGGTCGCCGAGGTTTATGTAGGCTGTGGTGTTCATCTCAAAGTTGCATGCGCTTCCAAAAGCTCCTGGAACGCCTGATGAGCAGTTTACATCGTTGAACATACTCCCATTATTCCCGTACCTGCTATTGTCCTGGGTGTTGTTGTCAAAGTCCATTGATAGCAGCAGGTCTGGGCTGTCCAGTGTTACATTTGTCCCGTTCCAGTTGATTACTGCCCAGTCTATTGCTGTTGTGTTCCCTGTTATTGAAATGTTTACATATGTGTAGTTTCTCCTTAGGCCTACTGTTGTGTTGTCGTTGTCTGTAGGGCTTACGAATGATATGGTACCTAATGGGTCGTATGCAAAGGCGGTCTGGCCTCCAAAGCTGAACATGAGGGTTGCATATCCAGCCACGTTCATCAGGTTTGATATGGTGCTTGTCTGGTTGTCGCAGTTGTAGTCCTGGATGTAAAAGTCCTTTGCCTTTATTGAGTCTGAGCCTGTCAGGGATTGGTAGCTGTGGCGGTTATTGTTGCTGTCTATTATGGCCAGCTGGCTGTTCATTGACTCGCTTCCGCAGCTTATGTTGATGAACTTTATCTCATCATGGGTTGTTGGAATGTCTTCCAGCAATTCAGCCCACTTTGCGTTTGTTGAGTTTATAGTCAGGTTTGCTGTTCCTGTTGTGTTGAACGCCACTGTCCATGTATCATTATTCCTTAAGAAAGTGTAAGCGTTGAGCACTATTATTTCAACTTCAAACTGCTGGGTTGACAGGCTGGGTGTTATCCATTCCAGCCGGTCTATCCGGCCGTTGTTATTCATGTCAATGTATTTAACATCAGGGAATAATTCCTTAGTGCCGTTAACATACCAATAAAGCCTGACGGAGTTTCTTGGGCTTTCAGTTATGTTGGTGTGGGTTAGTATGTTTGTGTAGTGCGTGCCTGAGCTGATTGTTATCTGCTTCCTGTGCCTGCTGATTTCCCTTTCAGTTGCCACCGGGGCTTCTGTCAGGTATTCCAAGTCGTAGCTTGTTGAATTATCCTCTATCTGAAGGGTTATGTTCTCCTCTCTTTCAGGAGCTGATTCGGTAACAACTGATGTGTCCAGCTTGGTTTTTCCTTCTTTTAATTTTCTGGTCTTTCCTTTGTCAATGACCAGCACGCTGTCTTCTATGTTCCTGCCGGCCTTTTTGACTATTATTCCCTTGGCGCTTGATGGAACTGATGTTGTTGCGTTTTTTGCCTTGCTTAGCCTTATTTTCTTTGTCCAGCTGACTTCCCTGCCTATTTCTGCATTTCCCTGCATTAGCGTCTCGTTTGGCTCTTCCTCTTGCTTTTCGTTTCCTGTTACATTTATGAGGAAGCTGTTGGAGTCGGTTTCCAGCAGTTCGTCACTTGCAGTGAACTTTATTATTGCAGTTCCTGTGAACCTGCCATCAGGAACTATGGAGGCTATGTCTCTGTTTATTGTTATTTTTATGCTGCTCGGGCTAATGTACGTGTAGGTTATTGTGTCGTTGTCAGGCTCCATAAAGTATTCTGACAGGTTTATTGTTGCATTCTGGCTCTTTTCTATGCTCATGGGAGGAATTTCTCTCGTTGCAACAGGTGCGGAGTTGGTTGTCCATCTTGTTGTGTAGGCCAGAGAGTCAATGCTAACTGTTGCCCCCTCTGTTTCTACAAGCAGGGTAGCGTCGCTTTGGTTTATGCTTAAGCTGCATGTCTGCTCGCAGGCGTTGCTGAACCTGGCTATCTTCAGGAATCTCGCGTCCAATGAGCTTATTTCACTGTGAGCTATGTCAGCCTTCACATTTTCAGGCTCAAGGCTTATGTCCGCAAATATCACCTGGGCGCTTATTGTGTTTTTGTATGATGCCCTGTTTTTGCCGTAATATGCGTAGAATGTATCATTCCACATGTTGGTTGTTGGCTCAAGGTTTACCAGGCTGCAGCATTGCCCTGCCCCGTTGCAGCTTAATGTGCTTGATTCGCCTGTTCGCGTTTTCCAGACAGTGCATAAGTTGCTCTTGTTAAACTCCCAGCCGAATTCTGTTCCAGCAACAGTCATGTCTATTGCGCTGTCAGCCCTTTCCACCCCATCATCGTCAGGGTCAAAGGGTGTTCCCTGGTTGTACTCAAGCCTTATGCGTATTGCTTTATCTTGCGTTTGGTTGGTTGATGAACTGTTTTCTGATTCGTTGCCATGGTTTTGGCTGGTTGATTGGTTTTCTGTTATGCTTGTTGCATCAGTGTTGTTAGTTACATTCAGGTTTTCTGTCAGTTTTCCAGTAATCCCTTCAAGGCCCTGTTTTTGCGTTTCCAGGCTTGAACTGTTGAGCATAAGCAGTTTTTGATTGTTTATTACCAGGTATACGCTTGCTGTCCCATCGCCTATCACCGTGCCGCTTATTCTTATTGAGGCCGGTATTTTCTGGAGGTGTATGCTGGTTTCTGCAGTTGTATTGAAGCTCAGGTTTACAGTCTGAGTGATGCTTGTTTCATGCGTGGCAAATCCTGTCGGGGAGAATTGTGGCTTTATTGTAACTGCTAGAAGTGTAAGCAGTATTATTGTTGCGGATAGCATGGCTTTTTTCAATTCACTGCTTGCCATTGCTGCCCCCCTTTTGCTTTTTATTGGCTTTTTTGTTTTCTGTGCGCTCTGATTCCATCTCCCTCAGGATTATGGTTCCGTCAGGTGCCTCCAGGAACCTCAGCTCTGTAGTGGAATCCCAGCCCTTTGCCTTAACAAGGTCCTTTGGCAGGGTGATTCTATACTGTTCCTTGAATACAACTACTTTTACCAACCAGGCATCCTCCTGTAATTAGTACTTATTTAATGCTTTTTTTACACTTTTTTTTGACTATTTAAATACTAAATAAGCACTAATCTGCCTTCAGGTTTATAAATGTTCTTTTTTCCAGATAGGGGTTAATCTTTGCGTGTTGATTTTTTAATAATCAATATTAAAAAAATTTATATACTATTAGGATATTTAGATATTATATGATTGTACATAGGTTGCCTAATCCATTCAACCCGGGTTCACCAGTGGACCCAACTGATTTTGTTGGAAGGGTCAGCGAATTGGAGAATTTCAAACAAAAGCTAATGCAGACAGCAAATGGCTCACTAGCAAGCATGGCAGTTGCAGGTGGATACGGAGTCGGAAAAACATCCTTTCTGCACAAATGCAAGGCGATAGCAGAAGAACACAATGCTCTGGCAATTTATTGCTCCCTTAATGAAATCGATGAGTTAAGCAAAGAGCGGCTAGCCACCTTTCTCATACGTAGAGTTAAAGAAAAAGTCAGAGAGGAGAAGATACTTGAGCGGCTCTCAAATGAAATCTTCAAAGTAATTCAGAGAATCAGAATTAAGACAGAGAAGGTTGAAATAAGCTTAGTGGAAGGAGAAGAGGAGGCCTTTCCAAACCTGCAATCTGCCCTTACTGCGGCATGGAAAGCCCTGAAGGGGACGAAAAATGCGATAGTTTTTCTCATAGATGAGGCAAGAGTGCTTGAAAGGAACAGGGCGGAACTTCTTCTTTACTTAAGAGCTGTTCTGGAACAGCTTCAAATAGAGCGCATTCCAGTGATGATAATCCCAGCAGGAAAATTGACAATAACAGGTCCTGCTGGAACAGGATTTTCACCCCTAGTGAGAACATTTCCTCCTGCTGTAATTGAAAACTTCACCGAGGAAGAGGCTGCTTCTTTCATAACTAAAAAACTCAAACAAGTAGGGATAGGGGTCAAAGAATCAATATTTGAAAAGGTCTACAATGTTACTGAAGGGCACCCATTTGTGTTGACTGCATATATGAATTCTGCATATTCGAGGTTGCAGTCAGGGCAAAAAAAGCTGGAAAACTTACACTTTGAAGCGGCAGATGTTGATTTCGTGAGAGTTGACCTCGCACCATTTTTTGCAAGGTTTTACGATCAAGCAGGAAGGATAAGTCGGCAGGTCCTATCTGCAATGGCTGATATGCCTAAAGGAGAAATTTCCCTTTCGGAGTTGGCAAAAAAACTTGGGCTTGAAATGAATGAGCTTTCACCACATTTGGGAAAACTTGTTCAGGACGGCTCCATAATCAGGATTGACAGAGGAAAATATAAGCTCTTTCATCATCTTCTTGGAGAATACATAAAGAATAAGCAAAAAAAGAACAGGGAATGAAGGCAGCATTCACGCTGTCTCATCATCCCCATCAAGCCCCATCATCTTCTCGCAGCCCTCGTGCATTTCATTGGCCTGCCCTGTGCTTATGTTCCCCATCATGCCCATCATTCCTGTTTGCCCTTGTATGAGGAGCGGCTTTAGGAGGAGTGTCATCAATATGTATGTTATTATGGTGATTGCTGCTGAGAGTATTATCCTTTTATTCCGCTCCATTCTCATTGTTTCAGCCTTTCTGCCCTGTATTCAGATATTATGCTGGCAAGTATGTTCTCACCTGCCCTTGCCCTTTCAATGTCTATTTCTGTCTTGTCTGCTGCTGCGAATAGCCTGTTCTGGATTATGCTGAATCTTGAGGCGTCAATTAGCAGCAGGCCTGGAATCTGCATCAGCTCCCTGCTTGCGGGCTGTTTGCAGCATATAAGCAGCATCTTGCCTTTTATCTCGTTTAGTGTCCTTTCGCTGAACTCGTTTGGGTTGTTTACGAGTATTGTGTCGCCTTCCCTTATGTTCAGCATCCTGTTTTTTGCCCTGTATTCCTCCCAGCCCAGGTTGTCCAGCTTTTTCATTACTGCTTTCCCGTTCAGGTTTGCCAGGATTGAGTGGGCTGCCAGTGCTTCCTCCCCGGTTTCGTGAATCGCCCTTTCCATTTTCATGATTTTATCATTGAGGCTGGCTATTGCGCTCTGCCTGAAGCTCTCTGTCTTGTCCTCTTTGTTTTCCTTGGAGCTGTTTGCCAGCCTTCTGTATTTTGCCTTGGCCCTGTTGAGGGCTTTTATCAGCTTGAGGTTGTTTATCCTGAGTATTCTTTTTTCCCTTTCAAGCTGCTTTACCTGTTGCATTAGCTTTTCTGTATCAGGGCTTCTTTGTTCAGCCGTTTCAGCTGTTGTTCTCGCTGGCTGCCCAGCTTCTTTTCGGTCTTCTCTTGCGAGGATTTCAAGGGCTGAGCTTATGCTTATTCCGCTCTTCACAACCAGGCTTGTTACTTCTGGCTTGAGCCCTGTTTTCTGCCTCTTCTCAAGTGTTCTGCCTATCTTTTTAAGGAGCGGCTCAAGCTCCTTCATGGCTGTTATTGCTGATGCCAGCGCGTCCTTTTCATGGCTGTTCCTGCATTCTGCCCCCTTTGTCAGCTGGATTTTTTCGTGCACTGCAAGGTCTTCTTCAGGCGTTATTATCCTTGCTCCTGTTTTTGCAGAGAACTGCTGGATTATGGCAGGGCAGTTTTTCCTGTCTGTGCCTACTGCCAGGGGGGTTCCCTGCTCGGTTACCTCTGCTATTATGGTTTTCAGGTCAAGCTCTTTTGCTGACCTTATCCTGACTATTTTCCCTTCAGTGTCCAGGGCTGCATAGCTGGATGTTGTTCCAGGGTCTATCCCTATTATGAGCAGCCTTTTCTTGTCCGTCTTTCCACCCCCTATCTTTAAGGTCTCACAGGACAAGTTTGGTATATAAATCTTTTCTGGGTTCCCTTATATCCAGGCCTTCTTCCTGAATGCGTACAGAAGAAAGATTATTATCAGCCCCATTGCAGCTATTACTATGTGCAGCCCGTATTTTGACTGGGTGAGCGGTATGTTCTGGAAGTTCATCCCATAGATGCTTGATATGAGAGTTGGTATGAGCAGTATGAGTGCGAATGCTGACATTTTTTTCATGGTCTGGTTAAGCTCGTTTGATGTCAGCGCCAGCTTGTTGCTTATGCTGGTTGCATAGACATTCATCACGTCTGTGAGCATTTCCTTTTGCCCTGCCACTATGTCCATCTGGTGCAGGAAAGTGTCGTGCACGTCAACAAGCAGCTTGCTTGTTTCCTCGTCCAGCTTTACGTTTGTGAAGCCTGCCTTGAGGAGGAATATTATCTTTGTTGATGCCCAGAACCTTCTTCCCATTACGAACAGCTTCCTCTTGAGCCGTATTATTTCCTGCACGTCAACTGCCTGGGCTCCCTGAAAGTTGGCAGCCCTCTCCTCAACGCCGGATATGGCCTCAGCCATCTTGTCAAGCACGTCGTAGTTCTCCTCTATGTCCTCCTGCAGGAAGGCGTGCAGTATTCTGCCTATGTTCCTGGGAGGAATCCTGTTTTTTTCTATGTGCTCGGTTATGTTCTCAAATAGCTCTTCATAGAATCTGTTGTTCTTGTTTGATGTGACTATCAGCAGGTTTTCCCGTATTATGAACAGGAGATACGCATATCCTATTTTTCCGTTTTCAAGAAAGTAGTCAATTATTACGAATTCAAAGGGGTCCATTGAGTAGCGCATGGAGTGGTTTTCCTTTGTGAATCTCTCAAAAGGCCTTTTTTCAAGGCTGAAATCCCTTATTGCCTTGTTGAGCTCTTCGCTGGAAGGCTCAAGGAGGAATATCCACAGAAGCTCGTTTTTCTTCGGCTTTTGGTAGCCTGCTCCGCTGCCCTTCTTAATCTGCCCGTTAAGTATGTGGATGTATCTTATCATCTTCTCATCCATGCTTTTTCATGTTTTTAAGCGTTGCGTTTTTAAATAAGGGCTCATTTCTTTTGCGGATGATTGGCATTGACGGCAGCCATGGTGAGGGAGGGGGGCAGATTTTGAGGACTGCCCTTGCCTTTTCAACCATTACAGGGCTTCCTTTTGAGATGGGCAGCATCAGGAAGGGCAGGTGTGATTCCGGGCTGAAAAGCCAGCATGTTTACTGTATTAGGGCGCTGGAAGAGGTTTCAGGCGCCAGTGCTGAGGGCGTTTCCATCGGCTCTGAGCGTGTAGTGTTTTATCCCGGTAGGGTGAAGTCAGGGACTTTTTCAGTTGATGTGGGCACAGCAGGCTCTGTAACACTTCTAATGCAGTCCATTCTCCTTCCGCTGGTTTTTGGGAATGGCAGGGTTAGGCTTAAAGTTCAGGGTGGCACTGATGTTAACTGGAGCGAGCCTTACGATTATTTCAGGCATGTTTTCCTTCCGCACATTGATAAGTTTTGTGTAAAGCTGGATGCGAGGCTTGAAAGGCGCGGCTACTACCCAAAGGGGGGCGGCAGTATTGAGCTCTTTGTTTCGCCCAGGTTCAAGGCTGGCGATTACGGCAGCATTGATGCCTTCAGGGGCTTTTTGATGTCTGGCTCCTCAAAGATAAGTCTTGTCAGCCCGGGAAGCCTTTCGCTTGTCAGGGGGGTTTCTCACGCATCCTCTGATTTGCAGAAGCCTGAGGTTGCAGAGAGGCAGGCAGCCTCTGCAAGAAGTGCATTGTCAGGGCTTGGCTGCCCTGTGAAGATTGATGTCTCCTATTCTGAATCGGCGTCTACCGGCTCTGGGATTTGTCTTTGGGCGGTGTATGAGAATGACAAGGGCGAGGTTGACAGCCTTAACCCTGTGGTGCTGGGCAGCGATTCTCTTGGAGAGAGGGGCAGGAGGGCTGAGGATGTGGGCAGGGATGCTGCTGGCTCCCTTTTGAAGTCAATCAGCTCTGGCGCGCCTGTTGACCAGTTCCTTTCAGACCAGCTCTTGCCTTTCATTGCCCTTACTGGGGGTGTCTTGAGGGTTCCTGAGCTGACGAAGCATTCGCTTTCAAATATTTATGTTATTGAGCAGTTTCTCGGAAAGGTTTTTGTCATTGATGAGGATAAGAAGATTATTTCTGTGGGTGTCGGGTAGTCCTATACACGTAATTTATGAATTTGTAGTGTTTGCCAGCTCAAACAAGCCGGTTTCAGTGTTTTTTTTCACATTATCCCAGTTGAATATGCGGGCGTTCATTGCAATGTAAACCCCGCATGGAAATGAGACTGCTGCACAGGTGGCAAACGCAAGATTATACAATGCATCTGAGCCGCTGAAGCTGTAAGGTACCATAGCCCCTGTTAATACGATTGTCTTGCCTACTTTTCCGTTGCCGAGTACAGTTGCAGTCTCTACCATTGTTCCAGTTCCATGCGTCACTAAAATCCTGTTTTCCAGCGTGTTTCGGCATCTTTCCAGGATTGATTCCCTGTCAGAATCAGTCATGTAAAGGCTGTCCTTTAGCATCAGCTGCTCTATTGCAAAGTCAATGGTGGCCCTGCCGAGCCTGAACATCTCATCTACATGAGTATTTGCAAAAGTAAGGATTTCTGCTATTGGGTCGTAAACCTTGTCAAATGTGCCGCCTGTAACCAGAATCCTCAGCTCATTCATGGCTGGGAGTATAAGGGCCACAGATAAATAGTTTATTCTAAAAATATGGAATATATTGCAAAATATAGCAATATTTTTAAAGAAAACAGAATATATATTCCAAAAATGGACTTGGACAGGAAGGATTTTGCAATCCTGGATGTTCTGAAGGAGAACAGCAGCCTTTCAACGCAGAAGATTGCAAGGAAGCTGGGCATTCCTATAACGACAGTTCATAACAGGATTAAGAGGCTTGAAAGGGAAAAGATTATCAGGAATTACACTGTGAACATTGATAATCCAAAGATAGGGAAGAATGTTTCAGCTTTCATTCTTGTGGCTGTTGATTACAAGCTGCTGAAGGAAATCAAGAGCAGCCAGTATGAGCTGGCAAGGAAAATAAGAAGCAACCCCTCTGTGGAGGAAGCCAGCATGGTTACAGGAGCAACAGATATAATAATCAAGGTGAGGGTTTCTGATATTGGAAGCTTGAGCGAATTCGTAACCAGGTATTTGAGAAATGTTGATGGTGTTGAGAAAACCCAGACTGCAGTAATCCTTAACGAGTTCTAAAGTTTATGCAGGGTTTACTGGACGTTTTTGAGCCCTGCAAGCTTTATGTCTGCTTCCAGCTCCATTATCTGGAACTTCAGGCTTCTCTTCTCTTCAGGCTCAAAGAATGACCTGTTGAAGGCTGTCTGTATTTCCAGGAATTTTCTTGTAGCCTCCTGAAGGTTTCCTTGCTCTATGCTCTCCTGTGTTTCCCTTATGGAGGCACCTATTTTTTCCCGGCTCATGGTGATTTTGCTGTTCAGCTTCTCTATCTCAGGGATTTCCGGGAGCTTGACGTTGAGCGTTTGCATCTTTCTTTCTGCGAGGAATCTTTCAAATTTCTCTTTCTCAAGCTCGCCTCTTTGCTTTATGAGTTCATATCTTCTCTTTGTCAGCTCTATTCTGGCATGGTTTAGCCGCTGCTCCTCCTCATTCAGCCCCTGTTCCATTCTCATGAGCTCGTCTTCCCTTTTTTTCAGGCGGATAGCTTCGCTGTCCTCTTCTGCATTCTTTGCCTGTTCTGGTTTTCTTGTTTGCTGCAGGCTCCCCTTCTCCCTTGATTGGGGTGGTTGAGCATGTTTTTCTGGTTTGTCTTTCTCTGCAGGTGTTTGCTTTTCAGCTGGTGTTTTCAGCGCTTCTGTTTTTGTTTCAGCTGGCTTTGCAAGCTCCTTTCCGGCTTCTTGCCTGTGCAGTTCAACCAGTGATTTTTGCTCAGGGACAGTTATGAGCGATTTTTCCTTCAGCAGTGTTTTCATATTTTGGTTCTGTGAAAATGCCATTATTCTTGGCTCGCTTGATTTTCCCTTAAGCCTTTTTCTTATTGCTGCGAGCATCTCTGTTTTGTCTCGCGCTTTTCTTACTGAGTATGCTAGCTGCTCGTCCTTTATTATGTCCCTTATCCAGTCAGCAAAGTCGTTCTTCATCTGGTTTGCATGGTAAGAATAGGTATTTGCGCTCATTGTACCTGCTGCCTTGGCAAGCTCAGGCACATTTTTTATTGTCCTTCCATCGCTCAGCCAGAACACGTATTCAGGCTCAACGCTCTTTGTCAGGTTTTCAGGGATGGCTGTTTTTGTCTGGGCAGCTGGCTTTATTTTCTTTATAAGAGCTGTTTTTTTTGCCCACGCCTTTCTGTTTCTGGCAGCGTGCCTTGGCTTTTCTGCAGCCTTTGCAGCAGGCCTTGTGGCATGGGCAGCCTTCTTGGCCTTTTTAGATATAGCTAAAGCTTTTTTACCCCCCTTTTTAAGCTTCATGCTCTTTCTTTCTCATGCTTATTTATATATTTTTCTCATGGAATTGTGCTCTCAGTATTTAGAAAACCTTTTTATATTACCTTTTTGTGCCGTGTTTTATGAGCGGTATCATATGCTTGTCATGCAAGAAAAGGATTGCCAACATCAGGGGTAGTGCCAGGTTTATGTGCCCCTCATGCAGCAAATATGAGATTATAAGATGCACTTCTTGCCGCGCGATGGCAACAAGGTACAAGTGCCCTGAGTGCCAGTTTTCAGGCCCTAACTGAACAAAATGGCTCAAGTAATTGTTACCCTGAGGATTATGCCAAGTGATACTTCTGTTGACCTGAAGGCTGTTGAGAAGAAGGCTGGCTCTTATATTAGCAGTTTTGGAGGGAAGTTTGCCAGGTCAGAAATCCAGCCTGTCGCGTTTGGTTTGAATGCCCTGGTAATTTATCTTATAATGGACGAGAAGATTGGCAGCACAGAGCGCCTTGAGCATAGCATCTCTTCTATGCAGGGTGTTAATAGCGTTGAAGTAACTGATGTGAGAAGGTCTATCGGCTGATTTAGCTTTCAAGCAGCTCCCTCATCCTGTAGAGTTCCTGCTTTGTTATGGAGCCCTCAAGGTATTTGTCAACCAGGTAGTTTGCCTCTTTCGCCCTTGTATGGGCCAGCAGTTCTGAATATACGTTCATTACCCTTCCCTGGTGCTTTCCCTTTTCCCTTGAATTGAGGTTTTCGTAAAGCCCCCTTATTTTGTCATATATCGGGTAGGCCTCGTAATGCCTGTTGTTCCTTATTGCGGCTTCAGCCTTGTTCACCAGTATGCCTATCCTTATTGATGGGGGGACAAGCGCATTGCTGTCCATCCTTTGCACAGCAGCGCTTATGACTACGAAAGAGGCTGCTATTGCCAGCAGGATGAATATTGCGCTGTTGATTGAGGTTTGCGCTCTGCTTAGCTCTTTTACTGCATTCCCTGTTATCTTCCCGGTTGCCTGACTGGGTGCGTTTTGCTGCTTTGCTGGCTGTGCCGGCGCATTTGAAAGTGTTGTGAATTCGCCCTTGTATGTGTTGCAGTTGTTTTTCCTGTCGCATGCAGAGATTTCATAGCTGTAGTGCTTTCCCTGGGCGAGCGTGTCAAGGTTTATCCCGAAGCTTGTTGATTCGCCATATGGCACTTTTTCCTCTTCAATCAGGAAAGTGGATGTTGCTTCCTTGTCTGTTGCCCAGTTTATGGATGCTCTTGTATCAAGTATTTGCGCATTTGTTACTATTATTGATGGCTGGCTGTCCTCTATTGTTGCTATTTCAAGCCCTGTTATGCCTCCGTTCTGTATTGCTAATCCTATGCCTGCAAACACAAGTATAAAGAAGGTCAGTATTATTTTGTAAATGGTCTGCATATTTCCCCCTTTTCCAGAAATAAAGCGGCCTTTTTGGCTTATAAATCTTTCTGTTTAGGCGGCTTTGTGTGCTATCACGTTTTTACTTTACATAGTGTCACCTCGTTCTGAGGTGACCATTTATGTATAAACTTACCTTTGAAAAGAGAGTCTGGATTGTTAAGCAATACTTGAAAGGAGTGTCAACTAACAAGATAGCAATGTCACAGCGAACC
>JACPTE010000010.1 GCA_016192945.1 Candidatus Woesearchaeota archaeon | reverse complement strand
ATCTTTGTCCCCCATAACCGCGAACCTCTGGCCTTCTTTCAGACCCAGCTTGCTCCGCATTCGTAATGGAATAACTATCTGCCCCTTTGACGACATTTTTGTTAATGGTACGCTGCTCATTTTTATCACCTTTTGCTATGTATTTGGCAAAACTTTATAAACAACCTTTACAAACGTTGTAAATATAATGAGGGGGACCGCATCTTTCAAAGGAAAGGTTATGTCTGCTGCCGGGAGTGTCTCAGGAGTAACAAGTTTCTTGGGTTCATACCAGGTTTGCCATAACCTGTGCATGTCGCTTATTGTTCTGCTGAGTGTTATCGGCATAACTGTTGTAGGAATGCCTTTGCTGTTCCTCACAGAAGTTGCAGTGTATTTTTGGGTAGCAGCGGTCATCATTTTTGCTTTTACGGTTTTACTAAAAAACACCATTATGAAGGGATTGTCGTCAAATATGCTTTTATTGAATTTTGGCCTCATATTAATTGGCGTGCCCTTCAACAACGTCCAGCGATTCAAGCCTTACCTTTATCTATCAGGCGGCATCATTGTTTTGGCGGCTATAGGATTGTTCATTAAAGGCAGGTCAAGGTTACGAGGATGAAAAACTCGGAAGATATGTTCCTTTACGGTTGTTTAGCAGTAGCTGTTGCTGCTCTCCTAGTTACAGGTTACACTTTGTTTGCCCCAATAAACTCTGGCTTAAACGTCAAAAGCGTAAATGGTGAGCCGGATAAGCATTTCCAGGCTGCAGTGTTTTCTGATTTTGACCGTAAGAAGGCATCAGAGTTTATGGATAGTAATAATGATGGTATTTGCGACTTTTGTGGCATGAGGGTTGAAGATTGTATCGCATCAGGAATGATGCAGTGTACAATGGCTCCAACTAGTGAGATTGGTCTTTTGGGTAGCCAGCATGCCCACTCGGACATTAAGGTATATATGAATGGAAGCCTGCTTGACCTTTCTGATGCTCGCTATTTTGTCAGGAGTAAGTTCGTCCATGTGGAGAACGACGGTCCTGGAAAGTCAGGGAACCTTGTGCATGTACATGCTAAAGGCATAAACGTTGGCTTCTTCTTAGAAAGCTTGGGTATAGGGAATAAGGACTTTAAGGTATATGTTAATGGGGTGCTACAGCAGGAAGGCTTAAATTACAAATTCAATAACAAAGACAGGATTCTGGTTACAGCGAGTGAGGATAAAACTGAAATCGCCAAGCAGATTGATTCCTTAACAGGCTTCACAGGCACAAAATGAAGCGCCGGGACTGGGATTTGAACCCAGACGCCCTTGCGGGCCAGGCTTGCAAGAACTGGTTTCCAGGCCTGTGCAATGCCAGGTTATGCGATCCCGGCATGATAAAATGCCATTGAATACTCTCATTCAAAACGGAGAGCGACCATAACCAGCAGGTTACGTGTATGCGTTCCTGGCAACATTGAAAACAGGATGCTGTGCCTATTTATAAATATTAATGTCAGTAGTCTCATTCTTCTTTATCCTGCCGATTTCCCTGTCCATCATTTCACCCCTTGAAGCCAGCCCCGCCCATCCGCTTCATCAGCTTCTGGATGTTTTTAGGGTCCCCGCCCTTGAAGAGCTTCATCATTTTCTTGCTCTGCTTGTACTGCTTGATTAGCTCCCTGACCTCTGCCTGGTTTATTCCTGCGCCTTTTGCTATCCGCTCTATCCTGCCTGAGTCAATCAGCTCAGGCTCTTCCAGCTCTTCCTTGGTCATGGAGTCCATTGCGTATTTCCATTTTTGGAGCTTGCCCTCCTGCACTTCTATGAGATCCTTCGGGAGCTTCAGCTGCCCGAACCCCGGGACCATCTCCACTATTTTGCTCAGGGGTCCCATCTTCCTCATGGCCTGCATCTGCTCGTAGAGGTCTATAAGGTTAAACTCGCCCTTGAGGAATTTCTTGCCCAGGTCTGCTGACTCCTCTTCGCTGATTGCCTCTCTTGCCTTCTCAAGCAGCGCCTCCAGGTCGCCCATCCCGAGAAGCCTGCCTACAAATCCCTGCGGGTTGAACTTTTCAAGGTCGTCAATTTTTTCCCCGACGCCTATGAATTTGACTGGGGCTCCTGATACTGCGCACGCTGCAAGGGCTCCGCCTCCCTTTGCAGTGCCCTCCATTTTTGTTATTATTACGCCTGTTATCCTGCATGCCCCGTTGAATGCTGCTGCCTGCTTCTCTGCTGTCTGGCCTATGTCTGCTGAAATCACCAGAAGGCTCTCGTCAGGGGATATCTCCCTTCCGAGCTGGTTAAGCTCGTGTATCAGGTCTTTTGAAAGGGCATCCCTTCCTGCCGTATCAAGTATTACAATGTCAAATTTCTTGAGCTCTGGCTCAAGCTTTTTGTAAATCTTGAGTGCATTCCTCTCCTTTCCATCCCCGTATACTGGAGTGTTCAATTTCCTGCCGAGCTGCTCAAGCTGCTGCAGCGCAGCAGGTCTGTAAACATCCAATTGCACCAGCGCCACTTTAAGCCCGCGTTTTGAGAAGTAGGATGCCAGCTTGCCTGCTGTTGTTGTCTTGCCTGAGCCGAAAAGCCCGAGCAGCATTATCTTTGTAGGCTTCTTGCTTGTGTCTATTGCGCTTTCCTTTTCTCCGAGGAACCTGGCAAGCTCCTCATAGACAATCTTTACAAGGTGCTCTTTCTTGCTCAGCCCGGGGATTTCCTCCTTAAGAGCCCTTTCCTTAATCTTTTTGGAAAGCTCAAAGACTATCTTGACGTTTACATCTGACTGTAGCAATGCCCTCTGGATATCCTTGAGTATTTCGTTTACCAGCGTTTCGTCTACAAACAGCGCCTTTGTTATCTTCTGGAGGCTGTTCTTGAGCGCATCTCCCAGTTTGTCCAGCATGGCTCCGGGAGCTGAAACAGCGTATATAAACATTGTGAAACAACATTTCTCCATTAACAAACATATTTAAACAAAAGTTTTTACCTTTCCTTCATGTCAAGGATTGAGGTATTGAGAAGTCTTGATGAGGAAATCAACAGGGAGATTTCCGACATTATTCGTGCAGAGGACTCTGTGAATGCGAGGAGGAGGGAGTTCATGGAGTCTGATGCTGTAAAGTCCCATATGGAAAGGCACAGCCAGCAGAATGTTGAGGCATCGCTTGTGTTCCCCGGCTTTGACAGGGTGGCTGGCGGGGCTAAAAAGAAGGGCATAGAGTCCATCGCATCTGAGAGTGATGAGTGGGCGGCATTCCTGAAGGAGCAGCAGAAACCCTCTGATGGGCAGGGCAGGGGGGTTTCTTATGAATCAAGCCAGAACAAGGGCGTATCATATAATGCTGGGGGCGGTGAGGGCGGGATTGCATATGGCGGTTTTAAGAGGGATTCTGCATTGTGCACAGCCAGCGGCTGCGGCTGCGAGTTTGTAGCAGATGTGAAGGGCAACGTGACAGAGCTGGGAGTTATTCCCGGCAATGAGGGCAAGAGCTACAGCAGCATCTCCAAAAAATCTGGAGAGGGCTACTCAGCTTCAGGCAGCGGCAGGCCCAGCTACTCCCTTGGGTCTGCTTCCGGGAAGCTGAATTACAGGTAGTACAGAGTTCTGAAAAAAGAAGATTTATATACCAGTATACTAATTTAGTATTCTTAAATGCACTTGAAAAAGAGGATGAGCCTGATATTGCTGGATTTTATACTCATTTCTATGGCTGCTTCTGTTGCGAATTCTGATGCCGGGGACAATTTTAATGCTGACTCATACCTGTACTGGATAAGCGCCAATGTTGAGAAAAACACGTTCAATCTCAATGAGACCATCCCTCTGAATGGTGTTATAAAGAGGGCGAACGTCTCAAATGTCAGGTCTAATGTGACCGTAACCAACCATACGGACTATTATGCTGTTTCTGAGAATTTCACTGCTAACATAAGCATATTGAATGCAAGCACTAACAATTCTTACAGCCTTTTAAGCCAGGTGCTGGTGAACACTACTTCTGAAGGCATCATAAGGTCAAAGAGCAGCAATTATCTTGGTGCAACCCCGATATACGCCCCGGCAACAGTGGGCGCGTTCGTATTGAGGGTTGGGTATACTGATGCCTCCAATAGCACGTACAACAAGGTTGACATCCAGTTCAATGTGCTTTCAAAAGCTATTGATAAGGTGTTTCTGTCAACTGACAAGTCAAAGTATTCTGCTGGTGATAATGTTGTTGTATCTGGCTCCACATGGATTCAGGCAGGCGACAGCCTTGTGCCGGTTACAAATGTTTCGCTTAATGGGACTTTGCGCAAGAAGCAGGGGGATTCAGACCTTGTTTTGTCGTCATTCAGCTGCATAACAGGGAGTTCAGGCTATTGCTCTGCTAATTTCTCTGTTTCTGCTGCCGGGAAATACCTTGTTGAGATTAATGGGTTTATTGCAACCAGCTACTTTGAAGTTGTGCCTTATGATGTCAGCGTGTACATCAAAGACTCCACAGGCACTTCTTTCAAGGAGATTCTAACCACTAATGAGCAGGCATCTGTTGAGGTCAAGGTCACAAAGAACGGCTCAACTGCCAACGGAACATTCGTGTTTAACGGGACAATAATTGATGCTGGAGGCAATGTGATTGTGAACATAACTTCCACCAAGCTTAATGACACCAACGGGTTCGTGAACAGGTTTCAGTTCACTACCGGGAACGGGTTTTCTGACGGCTCTTACAAGGCATCTGTGAATGTTTATGAGGACGGGGGAAGCATTATCTCATCATCAGCGCTCTTTAACATAAAAAGCTGGACAATGTACATTGTCAAGGCATCAGGCGATTCTGGATTTGAATACGAGTATTCTGCATTCCCGGGAAGGAACATCACTTTTGAGATTTACCCGAAGGAAAGGGCGAATGGCACCCTTATAGCTGATGCCAATTACACGCATTTTAATATAGTTCTGTATAACAGCCTCAGGCAGGTGTTATCGCTGGCTAATGCCTCCCTTAACTCATCATGCGGCAGTCAGGGCTGCTATAAGTTTTTATTCACATCGCCTAATGTATCTGGCTCTTACATTGTTTCTGTGAGCATGAATTACAGCGGAGTTGTCCAGAACTCTGAGAGGACAATCAAGGTCACTGACATGACTCCCAACATGTTCCCAAGCACCCAGCAGGGCGAGCTGAAGGAGCTGTTCAGCACCTCTGAGTTTACTTATTTAAGCCTGACCCTGAAGAACATCACATCAGACGTGAACATAACGAACGTCACATTAGGCAATGTAGCATTTGAAAACGGGACTGTGATGAACTACACAAGGGTTAACGGGTGGGGTGATGTCAACAGCAATAACAGCATCCTGGAATGGGCGTTCAATGTTTCAGTTGGCAGGATTATGATGGACACGCCAAAGCAGGGTGGGGTTTATAGCGTTACTGTATTCATGAACAACAACAGCGCCTCATCATCTGCAACATTCACAGTAAACCCCTATGACGCCTGCGCTTCTTCCAAGAATTCAGCTGGCTCTGTGGACAGCTCAAGCAGCTGGTATGTCTGGCAGTACAAGACGACTGACACTGTTTATGTTGAACTCAGGCTTACAAGGGCGGAAAACCCTGCAGGAAGGGCGAAGGCAGACAATTCTTCTGCATTCAGCTCACAATATGGAATGGGCCAGGCGTGCAATATTGACACTACAAAGAAGCAGGTTATAACAAATGCAACAATCACTGTGGAAAAAGTAGTTAATGCCCAGACAGGCAACAAGCAGGCGCTGAATGCAACAGCCACTTTGTGCTCGGCAGACAACGACCAGGGGCAGTATACCTGCACCCTGAAGCCTGAGAGGAGATGGGAGGGCGGCAGGGAGCTTGTGTACCTGAAGATAATAGGGCCTGATGGCCAGACAAGCGACAAGGCAGTTACTATCTTTGAGGCGAGGAGCTTCTATATCTGGGCTTATGCAAACAATAATGCCTGGGTTCAGAAGCCGGTAAGCAACATCTCATTCAATGTGAGGCTTTATGAGGCTGGCAGCAACTGGTGGTCCAATTGGTACTCCAACTCCAATAACGGGGGGATTACCGGCTCTGTGACTGTTGAAAAAATAAATTACATGGGTGATTACGGCGAGTGGATTTGGCCACCGATAGATTACAGGTATAACAACTCAGGGATTAATTCATCAAACATCTCAAGCGGATGGGGAAGCTTCACTATTTACCATGACAAGACCCCGAAGACAAGATGGCAGACAGGCGCTTATTCTGTGACCATAAAGGGAACGAATGATGCGACTGGAGATATAGACTATGGGGAGGCGTGGTTTAATGTGAGGCAGTGGGAGGCTTACTCATCACCCATAGAATCAGGAACCTACAATTACAAGGATGCATTCAGCTCAAAGGAGAACATAAGCCTCTATGTCAGAATTTACAATGCCGGAAATTATAATGACAATGGCGGGGCAAGCCTCAACGGGAATGTCACAATCGGAGTTAAAAAGATGCAGTTCTACCAGTCAGGCAGCTACAAGGAAGTCAACTCAAGCCTTTACTCAGTGAGCAGGATAAACGTGAATGTATCAAGCCCGTGGTATTGGAGCGCCAGCGATACATATAAGGGGCACATACTCAACATAAGCAGGGTTTCAGGCTCGTGGGATGGTGGGTGGTATAATCTCATTCTGGACATAAACGGGACAGAGACAGGCTACGGCTGGTTCAATGTCATATCGTTCAATGTTGACACGCAGCCGACTAATGCCTCAGGCACTTACACATACACCTCAAGCGGCTCTGGCCCCATCTATTTCAACATATCTACAACCAGGAACAAGAAGTCCTCTTACTCATATTACAGCAGGGGGGACTACATAAACACTACAGTCAAGGACATGGTCCTGAGGACGTGGAAGAGCGACACATGGCAGACTGTTGAATTCAACTATCCTGAAGACTTCAGCATAACCCCGATGAGCGTGAATGGAACAGCCATAATCAGTGTCAATAAGAGCGGAAGCTGGGATGCCGGCTATTATTATGGCGAGGTGACAATGACTGATAGCGAGAACTCCACAAGCTCAGGATACTTGTGGTTCAGCATCCAGCCTTTCAGGCTTTCTGCAAGCACTGCCAGGTATACTGTTGACGTGGACAGCAATGTTTCAATAAACCTGTATGCGTACCAGGCTGACTGGGGCAACAACAATGTTGTGCCTGGGAACTATTCAATAACCAGCATTACCGAGAACATGTGGAGCGGCTCAGGCTACAGCAAGGCAACATACACTAACTACAGGCCTAATTCATCCCAGTCATTCAATGGAAGCACCCAGCTTAATATCACTCCAAACAACAATGCGTGGAGCCTTGCCAACAGCGGTTACAGGTACATTACGATAAGCGTCAGGGATAACGCCCAGAATGTAAGCCAGTCAACTCAAGTTTCTTTCAGGGCTGTAAGCGTGGCTGTGAGCCTGGGAACAATAACTAACCAGTATTCCATAAGCAAGAGCCAGAACATAACTCTTCCTATAACTCTCACAAAGGCAATCTCTGGCAGCGGAACAGTTGGCAACCTGACAAGGATTTACGAATGGGTAAATAATGGCCAGCTTGCATACGATTTCAGCGTAGGAAGCTGCAGCTCGCAGGTTACAGGAACCTGCATGATTAACAGCACATCAAGCGGAGGGGTTAACGGCACTGTAGCCCAGAATGTCACGATAATTGTCCCGGCAGGGGGCTGGCCTGAAGGCTGGCACAACCTGAACCTGGAGTTCACATCAGCCACAGACAGGAGCCAGAACATTGACGGAGGCTATACGTGGTTCCAGGCGGTAAGCCCCTATACGCCCTACTGGTACTATGAGGATGAAAACGCCAGCTGGAAATATACATTTGACACAACAAACAACATAACCTTCAGGTTGCAGGTAGTGAACAACACATACGGGTGTGGCAATGCATACGTTAATGTAACCAGGGTTGAGGTGTCTTATGCAGCAAACAACTGCTGGAGCGACTATTGCAGGTCTTATAACAGCTATAATTTCACAATCTTCAACCAGACAGCCAGCTGGATTTCAGCCAGCTCAATAACCGTAAGCGGGAATGAGCTTAACTGCACAGAGAGGAGGGGGATAAGGATTCTGCACAATGGAAGTGACTGGAAGAAGGGGGATTATTATGTACGCGTGACTGTGAATGGAAGCCTCGGAGGGGCTGTTCTCAAGACTTGGTACTTTCAGACAAAGGACACGAGAGCGCCTAATGCGACAATAAACAGCCCGTCATTCAACATCACAATAAACGGGAGCCTGTTCCTTAACATCACTACAAGCGAATCAGTGAACTGCCATGCCTCGCTGGTTAATTATGACCAGTTCACCGCTTACTACTGCAATGACCAAAAGGGCAATTCAGGCAATGGAAGCGTTGACACCCAGAGTGTTGACTACCGCTCATGCAACGGGGCAGGCTTCAACGGGAGCACATACTACTACGCCTCTATAAGCAGGTGGGGCATTTCAGGAACAGACTGGGGCTCCTTTATAACTGGGGGAACAACGCATACATTCAACTTCTCAATATCAAAGCTTCCGATAACCCAGGATTACGGAATTAACGCGTGGTGCTATGATGATGACTGGAACATGGTTAACAGGAGGGTCGCATTCAGGGTTAATGTTTCAAATGTATCAGGAGGCGGGGGAAGTTCATCTACGAACTCTGCAAATGTCAGCCTGCTTGCGCCTGCTGATTTTGCTGCTATTACCGTAGGCTCGCTTCTAAACCTTTCTTTCTCGGTAAACCACAGCCAGGGCACAAATACAAGCCCTACAAAAATGGCCAACTGCACGCTTTACACCAACTTCACAGGGGCATGGGATGTCAACGAGACAAGGCACAACATGATCAGGTTCATCATAGGCTCATCAAACACAGAGCAGGCAAGCTACAACATAACCCACAGCACTGCAGGGACTTATAAGTGGGGTGTCTTCTGCAATATTACCAATGTAAACGCCACCTGGTCAACTGTTAACCGCTCTTTCACGCTGCTGCCTAATTCTAATATCAGCCTGTCAATCAACCAGACAGAGGCTAACAATACATTGTTCACCAACAGCTCTGGCGCTGTTTACTTCAGCCTTCACTTCAACGTAACCATAGCCACCCTGAGCAACCTGAACTGCTCATTGTACACCAATGCTACCGGAGGATTTGCAGCAAACATAACAAACAATGCAATAACCAGCACTACGAACAACCAGTTTTCATTCAACTCCACAGCTAACACGACTTACATCTGGAATGTTTACTGCACCAACTCCACTCAGAGCGCATGGGGCGATAACAGGACTATCCAGACAATTGTTAACAACGGCTCCTCTTCAAGCCAGGACATTACAGTCACCCTTGTCAGCCCGTCTAATGGAACTGCATACAGCACTGGAGGCAGCGGCCAGAACATCACTTTTGAGGTGAATGCAAGCATCCTTACAGCAGGCACCAGCAACTGCTCATTGTACACAAACTACACAGGCAGCTGGGTTTCAAACATGACCAGGAATTTGAGCGCAGCAGGCAGCCAGAAGAGCAACCTGAGCATTAACATAACAACCAACAGCTCTTTCAGCTGGAATGTGATTTGCGGCAATTCCACATTGAATGCGTGGGGCTCCTCCAACCTTTCATTCTCAGTTGCTGTCAATAACGTCAGCACAATCAATGTAACCCTGCTATCGCCTGCAAACAGCTCTTCCCAGGCCAGCGGAGGAAACTTGTCATTCCTGTTTAACTGGATCGGAATGAGGACATCATATGCAGACTGCTCATTATACACAAACCTCAGCTCAGCATGGGCGCTTAATGCCACTTACACAAACATCGCATCATCCCTTAATACCACATTGTCACTAAACCACTCAACAGCAGGCTCATATAAGTGGAATGTTTACTGCGCGAACCATACTGATGCCAGCATTAATGCGTGGGCTCCGAATAATTTCACATTAACCCTTACATAGGCCTCTAAATAGAAAGTTTATTAACCCAAAAAAAAGGTGCTAGAGCTGATGGAAACCAAAAGGAAGCTGTTCATTGCAGTTTTTGCAGTCATAGCAGCTGTTATGAGCTCTGTAGCCGCTCTTGGCGCATTGCAGGTAACCGCTGTAAGCTGCTCAGGCCAGACAGGAACTGTCAATGTAGCTGTCAATGAAAACTTCAACTGCCAGGCTACCATAAACAATCCGGATTCCGGCACAGCAAGCCTGACTTCTGTGACGCTCAGGGTGAGCGGAAGCTGGGCTGAGTCTGCGACATACTCTGGCTCAGGATTCAGCACAAGCATTACAACAGGCGCATCAACAACTGCAACATTCACAGACATAAGGGCAACTACCTCTGGCTTGAATAAGTTTTCATCAATAATGCTTGACTCTGTTTCTGACACTGCAGTTGCAGATACAACTATAAACTCCATAGACATAAAATCGCTCAAGAACACTACCAACGCCTCCTCAGCCTCAAGAAACGCTGTGTTTTCTGTCTCTGCAACTGTAACAGCAGGCGGCAATATCAATCCGGATGTTAATATCAGCTCCAGCTCACCATCTGACTGCCTTGTCATGAACGGCAGTGACGGTGGCCCTGCAGGAAATGTCACCCAGAACATAGGCGCCCTCACTGACAGCAGCTCTGCAGCAAACCCGCAGGAATGGTTTGTAGTGATGGGCTTAACAAACTGCAATTACACAATAACTGCCAAGGGCGTGGCAGGCTCTGCATCAGTAATCAGGAGCATAACAGGAACCATATTCAACCAAACCAGCCTTGGAACCCAGTCATCTACAAGCTCGTCAAGCTCATCCAGCTCCAGCAGTTCCAGTTCAGGGGGTGGTGGAAGCGGAGGCGGAGGAGGCGGTGGAGGAGGGGGAGGCGCATCCCTTGCCTCTGAATCAGTCTCAGTCCCTTTGATACCTGTCGGCTTTTCAGGGTTTTTCAACTACCTGAAGTCCATCCAATTGTCAGTTTATGAGATTGAGATATTTCCTGTGAAAGAGGCTGTGCAGCCCACAATTACTGTCAAGGAGGCAAGCATTGCTGACGGCCAGGCAGAGCCTATAAGCAGCAGCGAAGGGTCAATCTACAAGCACATATCAATTGATGCCAGCAACACAGGGAATTTAAGCAGGGCTACAATAAAATTCAATGTGCCTGCATCATGGTTCAAGAACAACAGCCTTGACTACAAGACTGTCGCTCTTAAGAGATTCAAGAGCAGTGTGTGGAATGAGCTGCCTACAGCCATTGTCAGCTCTAATGAGGAGAGCCTCCACTTCTCAGCAGAAACGCCAGGGTTCAGCATATTTGCCATAACTGCCAGGAAGATAGCCGCGTTCCCCACCATTCCTGAGGGAACTGAAGCCAATAAGGCTAAGCCAAATGAATCAAGCCAGCCAACAAGCCAGCAGCCAGGGGGGACTCAAAACCAGGAGAATAGTGCCCAGGGCTCTTCTGAATCCCCTCCAAAATCAGGCGGAGGGAAGGTCATCCCTGTAGTCTCAAGGGAGGGCACAGGCATGACCGGCTTACTGGTGCTGGCAGCCTTTGTTGCTGTGATGGCTGTCATAATTTTTGCAATACGAAAGAGGATAAAAAGCCATCCGAATGCTGATAATTAACTTCAGAAGTATTTATATAGAATGCGCCCTCAGCATAGGGCATGCATCCGGACCTTTCTGATATTAAGAGGCTGAGAAAAAGGCATTCCCTGACACAGTTTGAGCTGGCAAGGAAGGCGCAGGTTTCCCAGTCGCTGATAGCAAAGATTGAGTCAGGAAGGATTGACCCTGCATACACCGGCGTGACAAGGATATTCAATGTGCTGAACAGCATCTCTGAAGAGGAGGAGCACAAGGCTGAGGAGCTTATGGTCCGGAAGATAATAAGCTGCAGCAGCAATGATACTGTAAGCATAGCGATTAAAGGCATGAAGGCCCACAATATTTCCCAGCTGCCTGTAATTGACAATAATGTTGCTGTTGGCCTTGTCACAGAATCAAACCTGATTGAAAACCTTGCTGAAAAGAGGGATATTTCCCACATCATGGTTTCTGACGTCATGCAGGAGTCTCCGCCTGTTGTCTCCAGAAAGACTCCCTTAAGGATAATCCTTGACCTTTTGAGGTATTCTCCACTAATCCTTATCTCAGACAACGGCAGGCTGGAGGGTGTGATTACAAAATCAGACGTCTTGAGAATGAAAAATTAAGCATCAATCTTTCAGGTTCTTCAGCTTTCCGAAATGGTATGTCCTGTCCCCTGCTACATACACTTCAAAATTTGATATGTCCTGCCTGAAATAAGGGCTTAGGAACTTCTCTTTCAGCAGGTCGCTGCCTATTGTTACCTGGTTGAATGAAGGCATTGCAATCATGTCTTTCCCGTTCCATTTGCCGCGGATGAAGCACTTGTAAGTTTCTGACCTTGCCCCTTCCCTTATGGAAACAGCAGGATGCTCATTCCCGATTAGGATAGTATTCGCTTTTTTGAATTCCTCCTCAGTTGGCAATTCATGCCCGTGCGTGATGAAGATGTCCCCGAGAAAATAGTTGTTATGTATTTCTATATTCCTTTTGTTCGCGATTGGGTGAAGTATTACGTCATGGTTCCCCTTGACAATAACCAGCTTGCTGCAATGCTCCAGAATAAGGTCAATGAACTTCAGTATTTCCCGCCATTCCTGCCCCGATATCTCGCCAAACTCGTGCTTCAGGTCGCCGTTTATGATGACTTCGCTTATCTTCCTTCCTTTAAAAGCATCAAGTATCTTTTGCAGATGCTCAATAGTGTCCTTGTACTGGAACCTTGGCAGCAATACGCCTTCCTTGTTCATTGCTTCCTCAAATCCAAGGTGCACATCTCCAATTACCAGTGCATCATGTTTTTCAAGATACAATGCAAGGCCAATTATTCTGAAGCCTGTTGCTATTTCCATTTTAGAATCCAGCATATAAGAAATGTGGTTCCTATATATAGGTGTTGCATGATTTGGGGCTGATTTTAAATCAAAAGGTTTAAATATTAGATATAACATATAATTATACTATGATGGTCAAAGCTAAATTGAGGAGTTGGGGTAATTCATTTGGAATTGTTGTTCCTAAGAATGTGGTTGATGAGCAGAGGCTGAAGGAAGGGGATGAGGTTTTGATAGAAGTGAAGCCCACCATGACATTAAAGGACATGTTTGGCAGTTTCAAGGATTGGAAGCTGGATGCACAAAAATTCAAGGATGAAAGAAGAAAGGAGGATAAAAAGAGAGATGAAGTACTTTCTGGACTCATACGCGATAATAGAGATAATTAAAGGCAATCCGAGCTATGCCAGGTATGTGGATTCGGATTACGTAACTTCCATCTTCAATCTGTTTGAACTTTCTTACAGATGGATGCAAGTTGACGAGGCGTTAGCTGCCAGCTATTTTAATCAGTTTTTGAAATTTAAAATAGAAATTGAGGATGAATGGGTGTTAGAAGCTGCAAAATTCAGGCATGATAATGTGAGAATGGACTTTTCTTATGTAGACGCATTGGGCTATACGGCGGCATTAAAAACAGGAAGGCTTTTCCTGACAGGAGATAAAGGATTCAGTGGATTTCCTAATGTGGAATTCGTAAAATAGTCAGAAGTCCATCTCCTCCATCTCTATTTCGCCCTTGGCGCAGCGCTGGCATATGAGGCCCTCTGCATTTACTCCTGAGAGCTTTATCATCCTGCTTATCCTGCCGCAACCCGGGCAGGTTATTGTAACCTCCTCGTAAATGCTCGCTGCATCATGCTCTGATGTTTTTTTGCGGGGTTTTTGAGCCTTTTTTACGTTTTTTACAGCTTTTTTGGCCTTTTTGAAGGTCATTTTCCTGTTTTTAGCCTTATTTTTGGCTCTAGAAGTTTTTTTTGCTGTCTTTTTCCTGGCAGTCTTTCTTGGCATGCTTTATCCTGCTTATTTGGCATTTCAGGTTATTTAAATTTTTAGTTTTCTTTCATTTTTATCCTTGCAAGCACTGCATTGTGCATCCTTTTCAGGAACTCCATCCTGTCCTCTATCTTCATGACATCAGTATATCCCTGGAGTGCTATTCCGAAGGCGAATGGGGAGGGCATCTCTGTGCTTATGTGCCTTATCTTTATCCGGCCGTCCTCTATTGATTTCAGGACGAGCTTTGTGTTCTCAATGTCCATCAGGTCTTCCAGCACCTCCCTTCTGGCTTCCTTCAGTATTGGGAAGTCGTTTGATATTCTCTTGACTGCAGACATCAGTATCATTGATGAGGTCTGCTGCCTTCCAACCCTTTTTCTCCGGCCCATGTATTCGCGCAGTATCATCAGCGCCCGGCCTGCGCAGTGCCTGAACCTCCTCCTGAGCACTTCTGTCCTGTCAATTGCCATGTTGAGGACTACATCAAGCTTGTCTGACTTGAGCAGGCTGAAAGCCCCCAGAACATTCACGCCTTTTTCATAGCTCAGGTAGAAGCCGTTGTCTGTTATGCCTATCTCAACATCCTTGTGCTGGGTTCTGCCTATTGCAAAGGCAACAGACCTGCTCAGGCAGTCATTGACGCGCCTTCCGAAGAGCGTGTGGAACACTGCAAAGCTCCTTCCCTTCTCAGTGTATGTTTCAATGACAATTTTTTTGTCATGCGGGATTGCCGCATACAGGTATTGCTCCCTGAAATATTCGTGGATGGAATTCGCCGTATTTTCATCCACATACAGGTATTCGTGGATGAACCCGATGATTTCCGCCCTTGAGCGGTTGCTGTTGAATTTCTCCTCCATAAGCCTCCTGAATTTGCCTATTTCCATGGCGAGGTCAAAGCTTAGCGGGAGCATCTCTGAGAACCAGCTCGGTATTGTCGGCTGCCTGTGGACTGATGCGCTGGCGTAAGCCACCATCCCCCTGCTGAAGAGGAACTCGTATTTTTCCCCCCCAAGGACGAATATGTCACCCCTCTTCAGCCTTTCAAGGAAGGACTCGTCAATCTTTCCTATAGGCTGCTCTCCAACCTTTACAGTAACAAAGCTTTCGTCAGGTATTGTCCCTATGTTTGTCATGTAAATGACCCTGCTCATCTTTCCCTTTCGCCCTATCATCCCTGTTTCCTCGTCATGCCATATCTTCGCGTAAATATTCCTGTCCTCAAGTGATATGTATTTGCCGCTAAGGTAGTCAAGGATTTCCTTGTAGTCCTTGTATGGTATGTCCCTGAAGGGGTAGCTTCTCTTCACCAGCTCAAACAGCTCTTTTTCATGGATTTTCTGGCTTATTGCAATCCCGTATATCTGCTGGGCGAGGACATCAAGGCAGTTTTTTGGAATGTGTATCCTGTCAATTTTCTTTTCTATTGCCGCCTTTAGCAGCAGTGAGCATTCCACCATGTCATCCCTGTCAAGCACGATTATTCTTCCTGTTGAGGAATCATTCAGCTTGTGGCCGCTTCTTCCTATGCGCTGTATTGCCCTGGCAACTGATTTTGGGCTGCCAAGAAGTATCACCAGGTCTATGTATCCTATGTCTATTCCGAGCTCAAGTGACGTGCTGCTCACAACTGCCTTGAGCTTGCCCTCTCTCAGCTGTGTTTCAAGCGAGTGCCTGTGCTCCTTTGAAAGCGAGCCGTGATGCGCCCCTATGGATGCCTCCTCAGCCAGGTATATCTTCGGGAACTTCTCCTTCAGGTAATGCACAACCCTTTCAGTGGCGCTCCTGGTGTTTGTGAATATGAGGGTTGTCCTGTGGCTTTGGATAAGGCTGTCTATCATGGTGTACATCGCCGCGTGCACTTCTGAGTGCCCTGTGTCTATGAGGTCTGGCACAGGGCTTAGCACTTTGATGTCCATTTTTTTGATAAAGTCGGCTTCCACTATCAGGCAGCTTCTGGGCTTCCCACCCTCAAGCCCCACAAGGTACTGGGCAACCTCCCCTATTGGCGCAATGGTTGCGCTGAGTCCTACCCTGCACATTGCAGGGCTGAGCGCCTGAAGCCTTTCAAGGCTGAGGGAAAGGTGCGTTCCCCTTTTGTTTTCTGCCAATGCGTGCACCTCATCAACTATCACCCATTCAACATCCTTGAGGAACTCTATGAACCTGAATGAGCTGAGCACTATTGCAAGGCTCTCTGGCGTTGTGATGAGTATGTGCGGCGGTTTCTTAAGCATCCTTGCCTTTTCAGATGGTGTCGTGTCACCTGTCCTCACGGCAACTCTTATTCCCAGCTTTTTGCCTGCTATGGTCTCCATCTCCTGGAGGGGTTCTTTCAGGTTTTTCTCTATGTCGTTGTTGAGTGCTTTGAGGGGGGATATGTAGACGCAATATGTCTTGTCCTTGAGGATTCCCTTTTCAGCTGAGTCAACAAGCTCGTTAAGTATTGACAGGAATCCTGTCAGGGTTTTTGTAGCGCCTGTTGGAGCTGAAACAAGTATGTTATTCCTGCTGTGTATCTCCAGCACACCAAAGAGCTGGGGAAGGCTATAGCCATTAAACCTTGAGAAGAACCACTTTTTCACAGTAGGGTTCAGTATCCTTGAGATTTGCTCCTCTGAATCAGGGGTTTCCTTTAGCTCAATCATAGGGCTGCCGGGTTTGAACTGCGTATTTAAAGCTGTTGATGGGTGATGTCCAATGTCCAATGGGGCATGTGAGCAAAAACTATTTATAGTGAGATTAGTGCGTAAAAAACATGGCAGCCTCTGGAAAGAAGACTGATGGCAGGAAGGATATAAGGGACGTAATCATAGTCGGTGCAGGATGCTCGGGGCTTGCTGCAGCTGTTTACTGCGGCCGTTTTCTTATGAGGACTCTTGTATTGGGGGAGACGATAGGGGGAGTCATAATAACCACTGATGTTGTTGAGAACTATCCTGGTTTCATAAGGCTTACAGGCACTGAGCTGGCAAAGAAGCTGGAGGAGCACGCCAGGGATTACAAGAGCGTGGAGATAAGGGAGGAAAAAGTCATTGAAGTTGTGAAAAACGGCAATATCTTCAAGGCTGTCAGCGAGGAAGGGGCTTATTACGGCAGGGCGGTCATAATTTCTTCAGGCACCGAGCACAAGAAGCTGGATGTTCCTGGAGAGAGTGAGCTTGCAAACAGGGGGGTCCACTACTGCGCATTGTGCGACGGGGCATTGTATCAGGACAGGCCTGTTGCGGTAGTAGGAGGCTCTGACTCTGCTGCCAAGGAGGCCCTGGTTCTTTCCCAGTGGGCTAGCAGGGTTTACATGATTTACCGCGGCGACAAGATAAGGCCTGAGCCGGTTAACTATGAGCGGGTAATTGCAAACAGGAAGATTGAGATAATCAGCCAGGCAAACGTGATGAAAATGAATGCAAATGAAAAAGGATTTCTTAAGTCAGTTACATTGGACAAGCCGTACAAGGGCATGAAGGAATTTCCAGTTGATGCTGCCTTCGTTGCAATAGGGCACATTCCCCTGACAGGCTTTGCAAGGGGCTTGGGATTGAAGACAAATGACAAGGGCGAGATACTTATTGACAGGAATGCGCACACGAATGTTCCTGGTGTTTTTGCAGCAGGAGATGTTGTTGACACCAGCTTCAAGCAGGCAATAACAGGCGCTGCAGAGGGTGTTCTCGCAGCTTATTCTGCATACCAGCATGTGAGTGACAGCAGGGTTTTGTAAACCTTTAAATACTGTTTCCTGTTGCAAAATATTATGGGTGGGCCGGTAGTTAAATCTGGTAAGGGCTGAACGAATTTTCAGTCTCCAGATTAATGCGCCCTTGGCTTGGGTGAGGCTCCGGGTTCAAATTGTTGCAGGCGAGCATGCCTGCAGCATGCAAGTCCCGGCCGGTCCATCTTTCATTTCAAGGGTTATTTATGGAAAAGCTTCAGGAACTGGTTGATTTAGTGAGGAGATGCAGGATAAAATGCCCCTGGTGCAGGGAGCAGACTGTTGAGAGCTTTGCAGTGCAGGTTGTCAGCGAGGCAAAAGAGCTTGAGCAGGCTATCAAGAGCAAGGATGCCCGGAATATCAGGGAGGAGCTTGGAGACCTCCTGTGGGATGTGATAATGCTGATGCACATTGCAGAGCACAAAGGGATGTTCAAACCCGAAGATGTCATAAAGGGTGTAAATGAAAAGATGAAGAGGAGGAAGCCTTATATCATCAGCGGCGAGGAAGTTACCATTGAGCACTCAATGAAGCTCTGGAGAGAGGAGAAGGAAAGGGAGAAAAAAAGAAGATGAATGGCGCATTCTATGCAGTCATTTCTGCATTTTTTGTAAGCAGCTCGTTCGTATTCACAAAATACCTTCTTGGATATGTTGGTCCTGAGATGCTTATGATGCTTTGGTTCCTGTCTGCGGCTGTTTTCTCTGCGCTTCTTGCTTACATAAAAACAAGGCAAAACCCGCTGGCAAACGCAAGGAAGTTCTGGAAGGAAGGGCTGATAATAGGGTTCTTCAATGCAGTTTCCGCTATCCTGTGGATTTTGGCAATAAAATCAATAGGGCCATCCCTGACTTCATTTCTGCTCAGGTTCATGACCCTGTTCATGATAATCCTTGGCATAATCTACTTGAAGGAAAGGCTCAGCTCATTGGAGGCGTTAGGGGCTGTGATATCCATTGCAGGGGCCCTGGTGATAAGCTTCAGGGCAGAGGAATCGCTGCTGCCAGGTTTCATAATAGCAGTGGTTGCTGCATTATCCATAGCTATACAGGAGTTCATAGCAAAGCTCTACGTTCCGAGAATCAAGCCATACACCCTCACCAGCGTAAGGACAACATACACTGCAATGCTCCTGTTTTTGTATGTATCTGCAACTGGAAAGCTCAGCCCTGTTGCTCCAAATCTTCTTCTGCTGATAATTGCCGGTTCAATAATAAGCGCAGTGCTTGGCTACCTCTTCTTCTTCAAGGCATTGGAACAGCTGGACATATCCAAAGTGGCAATAATAAGGACTCTGGACCCGTTTGTGGTTGTGCTGTATGTAGTCATATTGTTCAATTCAATGCCCACGCCAGTCCAGATTATTGGGGGGACACTCATTGTTGCGGGAGTTATTATTTCAGAGCTGAATCTCAGCAGGGTAAAGGGGCTGCTGAGAATTTTGCCCTGGTGAACGAAAATGTTTTTAAAGGCTGGCTGATTTTTTGATGGGATGAAAGACTGCATATTCTGCAAGGTTGTAAGGGGCGAGATTCCGTCTGCCCGGGTTTATGAGGATGAAAACATAATTGCGTTCCTTGACATTGCGCCTGTGCACAAGGGCCACACTCTTGTAATCGCAAAAGAGCATTATGAAACAATAATGGAGCTTCCAGACAGACTCCTGCAGGAGCTGGCAGTTGCTGTCAAGAGGGTTTCAAGGGCTGTGATGAGGGCGACGAATGCAGGCGGTATAAGCCTGTCACTCGCCAATCACGGCATTGCAGGGCAGACTGTTCCGCACGCCCATTTTCATGTCATGCCCAGGTTTGAGGGGGACGGGCTCAGGCACTGGCCTCAGGGAAAATACGCTGAGGGGGAGATGAAGGAGTATTCTGAAAAAATCAAGGCATCAATGGAGTGAGGCTTGATTATGATACAATTAGTTGTAAATTTCCCGCCCAAGCAGATTGGAAAATTCAGCTCTGAAGTGCTGACACTTGGCGTTCCAGACCTGAATGGGGATGTTGTGCTTGTCCAGCCAGGTTTTGAAGTGCCGCTTGGCGGTAGGATGTTCTAATTTCAATTTGTCTCTGATGGAAACATTTAAATACATCTGTAAACTTTTATTTACAGATGGAATTAAAAATTGCCATTTTAAAGCCTTTTTTCGAGAGCCCTGGCGAGTCCTTCCATATACGGGAGGTAGCCAAGATTGCAGGCATCAGCCATACTGCTGCAGGCAGGCACATTAAACAGCTGCAAAAGGAAGGCTGCCTTACTCTTAGGCATTCAAAACCATATGATACTTACAAAGCCAATGCATCTTCAAAAAAATACCTGAATCTGAAATTGTATTATAATCTTGAGAAGCTGAGGGCTTCAGGGCTAATTGAAAAGCTTGAGCAACATCATAATTATCCGGTAATAGCCCTTTTCGGAAGTTTTGCGAAGGCTCTTGATGATGAAAAAAGCGATGTTGATTTATGCATAATCTCCGAAGTCAAGGAAAGCATAGACCTGAAGGCATATGAAAAGGCTCTCAGAAGAACTATAAGCATACATAAATTTGATAAAAAAAGCTGGGAAACCGCAAAGAAGAAAAATCAGGGTCTCATAAACAGCATATGCAATGGGATTGTGCTCTCAGGGCAATTGGAGGTATTATAATTCATGACAAGATTCCGCCAAAGTATTGACGAAGGGTATGTCAAGATTATTCCGAGAGATAAAATAAGGGCAAAGAGCCTTCTGATATCCGCTGATGAAGCAATATATTCTGCAAAAAGAATCCCATTTGAGTCGGGAACATTGAAATCAATAATAAGGGAACTTTATGAAGGGTTAAGGCAGCATTGCGAGGCAATAGGCTATCTGAAAGGATACAAGTTCCTGTCTCATGAAGCCATAACATATTTTATCGATGAAATACTGAATGAGCAGGGCATATCAGCCAGGTTTGACCGTTACAGGAAGATAAGGAACGGCATAAACTATTATGGTGATGATGCCTCAGAAGAAACTGTGAAAGAGGCACTTAGGGAGATTCCTTTGCTTGCTGCATCAATTAAAAAATTTTTTGACAAATGACAAATCATGAGAATCAGCATAACTTTTTTAAAAACCCCTCTTTTCAGTTTTGTTATGCCGCTGTAGCTCAGCCTGGTCAGAGCGCCACGCTCATAAATCTTGAGCGATGAGGCCTTGTGCCTATGATTAACCGCTGACTGGGTTACGTGGAGGTCGGGGGTTCAAATTTGCAAATGATGTTTGCGATGAAATGCCCCTCAGCGGCATTCATTCTCCTGCCTATTGCAGAAAAAAACAGAAACATATGCCTGCCTAATTGATGGATGGCAGGGCTGGCAGGTCTTCATCAGGCATTGGTGGAGGGGTTATGTTTGAGCCTCCGCTGGAGCTGCTGGAACTGCTTGAGCTGCTTCCAGTCCCTGGGCACAGTGAGGCATCGCTTGCAAGCGTGCCGTCTGAGCACCTTATCATGTCTGTGGGCTGCTCTGTGCAGCCGATTAGAAAAACCAGGCTTATTGCCAGCAATGATGCTGTTATGCGGGTGTTCATGTATCTTGAATATTTGACAGCTTGTTTATAAATTTTGCTGTTGGTTTCAGAACAGGTTGGCAAATAAGCTGCTGGCAACGTACATGAACACTGTATAGGCAACCAGAGATGCTGCAACGTAGATGGGTATCAGCTTTATCCCTCCCTTGATGTTTCCCTTGTTTATTATGGAGACTATGATTGATGAGAACCCTGATATTATTGCCAGGGCATAGCGGGAGAACGATTTGAAGGTTTCTGTGTCTATTGACACATTTCCGAAGCTTATCGGAAGGTTTATGCCTGCCTGCTGGGTGTCGGCTCCTGCCAGCTTTTCGCCAAGCTTCTGCAGCACGGTCAGGAACTGGAATGAGAGAGTAAACAGACCTGGCGCGACTATTATCACTACAAATGTCACGAAGATTACATAAGAGAGGTTTGTTGCCTTCATCTCTGCCTTGAGCTCTTTCATCTCTTCTATGTCTTCTATTATTTTGTCAATCAGGTCTGCTATCCTGCCGCCTCCCTTCATTCCCTCCTGGATTAGCTCAAACGCCCTTCTCATTATTGGGGAGTCATACTTGTCAGTGAATTCGGTAAGCGCCTCTTCAACGTCCTGCCCTGTCATTACCTTTTTTGCAGCCAGCCTCACTTCTGATGCGAGTACGTCAAATTCTGGCTTTATTGATGACCAGAGTGCGCGCTCAAAGCTCATTCCGCCCTTCAGGTTTTCTGAAACAAACCTTAGGAAATCTGGAAGGACATCTTCCATTCTTTTTGTCCTGTTATAGATTCTCAGGTCAAGATAGAAGTACATTACAAGCACTATTACTGCGACAATTGCAAGGGGAGCGGCAATCCAGAATATGACTGTCCCTGCGAAAAATGCGAGGGAGTTGGAGATGAAGTGGGCTATGAAGCTCGTGCCAAGGATTTGAACCTTGATTGTTGCAAGAAGCGGATATATGTAGTAAAGGTATGTAACCGCGGTTATGATTATGCTAAGGTAGAAAATAATCCCGAACAGCTTGTAGGGCACTTCAATGATGCCTGCTTTCAGGAAGTATCTCCTCAGGTTGGGCCTGAATCTCTTGAAGACAAAGGCTTTTCCGAAATCCTCTGGTGAGGTAAAGGGCAGGGCCATTTTACATCTCAACAGCCGGTCTTGAGGCTTTTATCATGATTATGAAGAACAGCTGTATTACGAACAGCCCAAACAGGGCTGCAAAGAGGTGTGCTGGCAGTATGGCCAGGTTGAGGAAGCTTGCGATTATTATGAACAATGAAACCCCGAGTGATGGGACTATGCATGCAAGAACCATGTAGAACAGCATCAGGGAGTTGAGCTTTTTTCCGTATTCCTTTATCTCAATGAGCTGCTCATTGGCTATTGTCTTAAGCGTGCTTCTTAATGCATTGGTTACTTCAGTCCCTGTCTTGAGGGCTGCAAGTATCTGCCAGAGTATCTTCTTGAATTTTTCAGATGCGTTGTATTCGCGGGCATTGTCAAGGGCGACTTCAATCGGGGTTCCAGTGTCAATTTCATCCACTATTTCCTTGAAGTATTTTGATATTATGCTGTTGCTTTTGGATGCGTCAATCAGCGAATTGAAAAGGGGGGAGCCTGATTCCATCTTCACGAGCAGGTATCTGCCTGCGAACAGGACTTCCCTGTTTATTTCCTTCTCCCTTCTTTTGATTATTCCTTTTGGGGTTTGCAGCGAGAATGCCACTATTAATGCGAATCCCGCTCCAAATCCCACAAGCATTATGGGGACCACCCTTATCCCCATTTCCTTGGCCAATGCAAAGAAAATCAGTATGGCAAAAACCGCGCCCCCGTAGACACCTGTTATGAGCGCCCGCTTTACGAACTGCTCTGTCGTCTTTGGAATGTGGGCTGTCCTCAGGTCTCTCCTGATTTGAGGGTTGGCTCTTATAATTATCCTGACAAAGTCAATGACTATCACCTAAAGTTTGAATTTTCCTGAATAATACCTTGCTATGACAAGCCCTATCTGGTGGACGTCTGTTATGTCCTGCTTGACAAACCATTTCAGAATCTTGATTTTCTGCTCCAGGTCCCTTGAAATCTCGGCATTTGTCATTCCGGTGTACAGGTTCAGGAGCTGGTAGATTGCCTTGGACTCAGAAACTTTTGACAGCGTGTCTTTTGGGATGTCCAGCTGCATCAGGACGTGCTCGTCCCCGGACTCCAGGATTTCAGCAAGCTGGAGGGTTCTCCTGAATCCTGTTCTCCTGTTCCTGTTCTGGACCATCAGCAGGGAAAGGGAGCCTAATACGTGTTTCGGGATGTTGATTGGGGCGTTTGTGAGCCTCATGACTGTTTCGCGCGCATTGTTTGCGTGGAAGGTGCCGTATACGCTGTGCCCTGTGTGCATGGCCTCAAACAGCACCTCTGCCTCGCGCTGCCTTCTTATTTCGCCCACTATTATGCGGTCAGGCCTCATTCTCAGCGAGTTCACTACAAGGTCAAGCATTGTAACCTCGCCCTTTCCTTCAGGGTTTGGGAGCCTGGTTTCCATTGGCACCCAGTGGAGTGTCTTGGGCAGCGTTAATTCCCTGGTGTCCTCAATGGAGATTATCCTCTGGTTCGGCGGGAAGAAGTTCGCTATTGCGTTCAGGGCGCTTGTTTTTCCTGAGCCGGTTCCGCCTGCAACTATCATTGACAGCTCGTTCTGGATGCAGAGCCATACAAAGGCTGCCCCTTCAAGGTTGATTGTGTTGCTTGTTATAAGGTCGGTCACTGACCAAGGCTTTTCCGAGAACTTCCTTATTGTTATCGTGTTGCCTTTGCTGGATATGGGCATAAGCGTTGCATTTACCCTGTCACCAGTCTTGAGCGAGGCGTCCATCAGCGGCTTTAGCAGCGTTATCTCTTTCCCTACATCCCTGCCTATCATTGTTGCATAGTGCCTTATCCTCGCCTCTTTTCCCAGGGTTATGCTTGTCTTGAGCCATCCGTGCTTCCTGTGGTATACCCAGACCGGCTCTTCTGAGTTGTTGACAACTATTTCCTCAAGGTTCTTGTCCTTGAGCAGGATTTCAAGGTTTCCAAGGCCTATGTTCTGCTGTATCACATGGTTCATGAGCAGGTCTGCTGTGGCGTCGTCAATGTTGGGGAAATATTTCCTTATCAGGAGCATTATCTCCCCCTTGAAGCGCTCCTTTATGTCCTCCACTGCATTTTCGCTGAACCCGCTTGAGCCTATGTTTATTCTGGTAACAAATTCTTCCCTGAGCTTGTTAAGTATTATGTTGGTTGTTTCGCTTATGTTAAGGATTGAGATGCTGTAAGTCGGGACTGTTTCCTCCTCTTCCTGGTAGATATGGACATCTACAATTACGCCTCCTATGGAAAGCTGGTATGAGTCTATTGAGTTGGTTTCTTCAACAGCCATGTTTATCTCACCTGCACAGGCATCACTACTCTGGGGGCTGCTGAAATTCTTAGCATCGCTATTTTTTCGCGAAGGTCTCCAAGGTTTTCCGCTTCATTGGCTGGGAGCGCCTTATTTGGCAGGGGGATTGTTATTCTGGGGTTTGATTGCTGCATCTTAGGAGAGCCTGCCTGCATAGCCAATGGTGGCGCTGGAATGCTTAAATTGATTTTTGCCTGCATTTTTATTGGCTTTTGCACAGCTGTTTGCTGCCCTGCCTGAGCCGGGCTTTTTGCCTGTGCTGGAGGAAGCGGTATCCTGGGTTTTGGAATGGGTATTGGAATTGGCTGGGTTGTCCCCTGGCTTGCAAGTGTTGGCTGCTGTGCTGGCGTGCCTGTTCTGCCCTGTGCGTATTCAATCGCCTTCATGAAGTATGGCTTCTTCAGCTCGAAATAGTCTATCAGGTTTTTTGCCTCTGCTTCCGGAAGGCCTTTCCTGAGCGCCATGGCCTCATCAAGTATGGTTTTCAGCTCAGGGCTTTTTTCATGCATTGCCTTTTCAGCAGCAATTATTTTTTTGTTGAAGTCCACTATCTTTGCAAGGTTTGAAATGCTTTTGCTAAGCTGGTAGTTCTCCCTGATGAAGCCGAGGGGCAGTTCGTTGAATAGCTTTCTTATCCGGTGGTAGTCGGGCTCCAGGAGCTCAAACATTCTCCTGTTAACATTCATGTGCGACTCTACGAGGAGCTTTCTTATCTCGTTGTATTTTGAGCTCACATCTGTGCTTGTGTCCCTGATGAGCTGGCTTTGCTTGCGGATTATTATCTCCCTGTAAACATCAAGCAGCCTGGGCCTCAATGCAGACATCTCATAGCTGAACCCTGGCGCGAATTGGTTGTATTCCTTTATTATTTCATTGTACACCTCTTCAGCCAGCTCAATCCTTCCTGACTTAAGGTAGCTCAGCGCATCACCCATAAGCCTTTCAATAGCTGCCTTTTTCGCTGCAATATCTGCGTTAAAGTATGACTCTGACCTTGACAGGAAGTACTCGTACCCCTGGATTATCATTCTCTGCAGCTCTGTTTTCTCAGAAACAAAGCCAGGGGGAAGCGATATGAACGCCTCCTTTATTTTGCCATATGTTTCCTCGGCAGACTTGATGCTGTTGGAGTCAACCTGCTCTTTCATCATGATAAGAAGCCTCCTTATTTCCTCAGATTTTTCGCCCATTTTCTTTGATGACTGCTCTGAATAAAGCTGCATGAGCTTTTGGTATGCCACTCTTAGCTGTTCATACATCTGCAATTTTTCCTTGAGGAATTCCTCAGGCACAGAATCATATATTTTCTTGACAGAGTTATATTCAGCTGATGACTGGCTGAAGTTCCCTGAGCTGATTCCCCGCTCTATTATGGCCAGAGAGTCTGTGAGCTGCTTTTGGCTCTTTAGGAATGCCTGCGTAAGCGTCTCCTTCCTTTTAGCTGCAATGGCCTCAAAAAGCTCCAGTATTTGCCTCTTCAAATCCCTCTGCTCTTTTGCAAAGCCTGAGGGAAGCTTTTCAAATGCTTTCCTGATTTCATAATATGCTTCCTCTGCCTTGGTGAAATCGCCCTTGCCTGTTGCATCCTTGCATTGCTTTATCAGCTCAATTATTTTTTTGGAGCCTTCCTTCATCAGGGCTATTGACTGCCTGTCCAGGGAAAGGGATATGTCCTTGTTCAGCTTTATGAGGTTTTTCTCTATCTCCTCTTTTCTTTGGAGGAACTCATTCGGAAGGGTCCGGTATCTCCTGTTTAGCTGCTCATATAGCTCCATGGCCTCGTCAAGCTTTCCTGATTCCATAAGGGAATAAGCCTTGTCAAGAAGCTGCTTTATGTCAGTTATCCTCTCCTGCTCCCTTTCCTTCTCAATAGCCCCCTTGGCTTTCTTAAGGCTCAGCAGCAGGTCTTTTATCTCTGCAAGCGCCGAGTAGTATAGCTTGTTTGCAGCATCAAACTTGCCTGTGTCAGCGTAGTAGTTGGCTCTCTGCATGGAAAGCTCCAATTCACTGAGCTTCTTGTCCACGTTGAGCTTTTTGCCAGGCTCCAAATGAAGGCTTTCCTTGAGTGACCGGGCTTCTGCAAGGAGCATAGTCAGTGTCTGCTTCACAGAGCCAAACTCGCCCTTTCTTGTCTGGGCTTCTGCCTTTTCTATCAGCTCGCCGACCCTTTCAACCCCTTCCTCCATCTCTGCCTCAGGCATCAGCTTTTCCCTGAATTGCACTGTAGCAGGGTGCTGCTTGGAAGCTGAAGGGTCAGTGTACACCAGATAGGGTGTGGTGAACTTGTACTTGATTGTCAATGCCCGTTCCTCTTCAAGGAAGGTTGCCCAGTTCTCCAGTGTTGCCATTGGGACGCCTAGGTTTTTGGCAGCATCCTCAAGAGATATCTCTTTGACATCCCTCAGCAGGCTCATTAGAAGGTCTGCTGATGTTGTAACTTTTTTTGGCTTGATTGGCATTTTTCCTGCTGATTTTTTTATAGTGATAACTACCAGGCATTTTAGCCGATTTAAGGCTTATAAAAGTTTATAACTACTCAAGAATAAAGAAAAAGAGGCTTATTCCTGCTTGTCTTCCTTGCTCGCCAAGTCTTTTGGCTCTGTGAGCCCGCCATCCTGCGCTGTCTGGATGCCTGCATCTTCAACGCCTTCCCCTGAAACTTCAAGGGCCGCGCCCTTTGATACGAGGCACGCATACTTTATTTCACAGGACTTTATGGGGTAAACTTTTTTTAAGGCGGACTTTATTCCAGTCTGCAGCTTGTTTGCAAGAAGCAGCTTTACCAAGTCATCAAAGGTCAGCTTCTTTACTTCAGAGGCTATATGCTCCATAAGTGCCTTTCTTATGCCCTTTATTATCATGCCCCCTGCATATGCCTTTGTAAGAAGGAATGGTTTTATCCTGATTTTTTTGCCGTCAGAAGTTTCGCAGATGAAGGATGCATCAATCCTGTCAATCCCCCTTCTCACCAGCCTTTTTATGGCTGCAGGCATAACCTCAAATGCCACTAATTCTGCAGTTGCCCTGTCGTTTTCAGCAGCCGCCACCTTGAATTTCAGGTTGATGTGCTGCTGCCTGATGTCGTCTGTGAGGCTCATGAGGTTGACTGTGACAATCCTGCCAACCAGCTCTGAAGGGCTGACAACAAGGCTTTCGCCTATCAGTGCCTCGTCAAAGCTTTTGGATGCATAAATTAAGAACCATTTCTTCTTCACTGCCTTCAATGCCTGTTTCTGCTCAACCATTATATGTTGTGGAAAATGGGAGCCATTTATAAAGTTTTACTCAAAATTTATATATAAAAAAACGCACGCAGCTAAAAAATTAGTTGTAAAACATCCTGGCATTCTTCATTATAGAGTGCCAGAAGGTAGCTTGCATCTAGAAAAATAGCCATCAGGTCAGCCATATAATATTGAATCCACATTTTTTACAGATACCTGGACTTTTCCCATAGGGTAAAACTAGTAAAACAAGTATTTAAATGTTTGTTTATATGTCCAGGTTCTTGACAAACCGGGCATTCTGCTCTATGAATTCACGCCTTGGAGCCACTTCCTCACCCATAAGTATGGTGAAAACCTTGTCAGCCTCAACAGCATCCTGGAGAGTCACCTTTATGAGTGTTCTTGAATCGGGATTCATTGTTGTTTCCCAAAGCTGGCCGGGGTTCATCTCACCAAGCCCCTTGTAGCGCTGCACCTCAGCATCCCCGAATGACTTAAGAGCAGCATTAAGCTGGTCATCATTGTAGAAGTAATGCTCCTTCCTGTCCTTTGAAACCTTGTAAAGGGGAGGCTGGGCTATGAATATGTAGCCGTTCTCTATCATCGGCTTCATGTACCTGAAGAAGAATGTGAGCAGGAGCGTTCTTATGTGCGCCCCATCCACATCAGCGTCGCACATCAGGATGAGCTTTTTGTACCTTGCCCTTGAAATGTCAAATGAGTCCCCCACGCCAGTTCCTATTGCAGTCACTAATGTCACGAGCTCTGCGCTTGCGAGTATCTTGTGCAGCCTTGCCTTCTCAACATTGAGTATCTTGCCCTTTAATGGGAGGACTGCCTGGAACTCCCTGTTCCTGCCCTGTTTGCAGGAGCCCCCCGCGGAATCGCCCTCTACAATGAATATTTCGCACTTGTCAGGCTCCTTGCTTGAGCAGTCCGCGAGTTTTCCCGGGAGGGAGCTTGAGTCCAGGGCGCTTTTCCTCCTGACCAGCTCGCGGGCCTTTCTTGCAGCCTCCCTTGCCTTGGAGGCGTTTATTGACTTCTCAACTATCGCCCTTGCAACCTTGGGATTCTCCTCAAGGAATATTGAAAGCTCTGAATTAACTACAGAGTCAACAAGCCCCTTTATGTCTGAGTTGCCAAGCCTCGTCTTTGTCTGCCCCTCAAACTGGGGCTCAGGCACCTTGACTGAGATTACCGCTGTGAGCCCCTCCCTTACGTCCTCGCTTGAAAGCCTCTCATTCGCCAGCTTGTTCTTCTCTATGTATGTGTTGAGCGTCCTTGTAAGCGCAGTCTTGAACCCTGAAAGGTGGGTTCCCCCCTCTATGGTGTTTATGTTGTTTGCAAAGGAGAATATATTGTCAAGGTAACCGTCATTGTACTGGAGGGCAACCTCAACTATCAAATTATCCTTTTCCTTGTATATGTATATCAGGTTGTGGAGGACTGCCTTGTTCTGGTTCAGGTATTCAACAAACGATTTTATCCCACCTTCGTAGCAGAATTCGTGTGACTTGCCATTCCTTTCATCAGAGAGTGATATTTTCAGCCCCTTGTTAAGGAATGCCAGCTCCCTGAGCCTGCTTGAGAGTGTTTCAAAGCTGAACTCTATGCTGTCAAAAATATCCTTGTCTGGATGGAATAACACTGTAGTGCCTGTATCCTGCGCTGTCCCTGCCTCTGTGACCTCATTTACAGGGTTCCCCCTTTCATAATCCTGTGCAGATACCTTCCCATCCCTTCTGACCTCAACATGAAACTTATCAGAAAGCGCGTTTACAACAGAAACTCCAACACCATGCAGGCCCCCGCTTACCTTGTAGGTCTTGTGGTCAAACTTGCCTCCTGCGTGAAGCTTTGTCATCACTATTTCCAGGGCTGATTTGCCAAACTTGGGCATTATGTCAACAGGTATTCCCCTGCCGTCATCTATAACTGTGACAGAATTGTCCTTGTGGATTATGACCTTTATGTTCTTGCAGAACCCTGCCACTGCCTCATCAACGCTGTTGTCAACAACCTCATAAACAAGCTGGTGAAGGCCGCGCGCAGATGTGCTGCCTACATACATCCCGGGCCTTTTCCTTACAGCATCCAACCCGCCCAGTACCTGTATGCTGCTTGCATCGTATGCCATTTTTAAATCCCCCGACGAGAATTACTGTTGTAAAAAAACGCATGCAGCTTTATATATTTTTCGTTTTGAAAACAGCCATTTCAGAGCCTGAAAGGGCTAAATTCAGGAGTTTGGGAATTGCAGGCATAACATGGAAAAGTTTAAATAATAGTTATACAAATGTATAATTATGAGGGTAAAAGGTAAAATCTTGAATTGGGGGAACAGTTTTGGAATCAGGCTTGACAAGTCGGCCGCCTTGGAAGCTGGTCTTTCGCCTAATGAGGAAGTCGAAGTAGAGGTGAAACGAAAGATAAGCAAGGTTGGCGACTTGTTTGGATTGGGAGAAAAAAGGATGGACACAAGGAAAGCTCTTAAAGAGATTGATGAGCTCTTTGAAGACTAAAATGTACTTCTTTGATACATATGCTCTTGTTGAAATTTATATAGCTAACCCAAGTTATAAGTCCTATTTTAATCTTCAGATAACAACATCGGTGCTGAATCTGGGTGAATTTTACATTTATCTTGTCAGGGCATATGGCAATGAAGATGGAAAAAGGAGATTTGACTTGTTTTCCTTTAATCTCGTCGATATCACAAAGGACACAATGATGGAGGCAACTGAATTTAAACTACTGCATGCGAAAAAGAAACTTTCATGGGCTGACTGCATAGGCTATATTTTAGCAAGGCAAACGAAGCTTAAATTCTTGACAGGCGACTCTGAATTCAAAAATCTTGAAAATGTGGAATTTGTACAATGAAATTTACATCTACCTAGTCTATGGAAAAATTAAAAATTTTACCTGAGAATCGGAACCTTGTCAACAAGCCTCAGCTTCCTTATCACAAGGTGCCCGCTGTACTGGTCTTCCATCACCTTTTCAGCCTCCTCTATTATGATGCGCTTCTTGAAGGTTGGCCCGTCGCAGACGAAAGTGTCTGCATAGCCTCCCTCAAAGCCGATGTGGAAGCCGTACTTTTGCGAGCGCTTTTTCAGCTCGCTAAATGAGTCTTTTGTAATCTGCCTCCCGAGCCACTCCTCCCCAAGCCCCTCAGAGGCTACCTGTGTTATCCTGATGTCATAGCCCTTCTTTATCATCTGCTCAACTATTTCCTCATGGTCATAGCCTGCGTGGCTGGCAAACACCTCTATCCTGGAGGGCAGCAATGCCTTTTGCAGGGATTTTAGCTGAGTTACCTGGAGCCCGACTCCCCCGAGGACCAGGGCGTCAACAGGGTTTTTCTCAATAAAGTCCTTCACAATGTTCGCCTCCTGCTTTGGGTTTGCAACATCGCATGCCAGCAGGTAATGCTTAATGCCCATCGCCTCTGCCTGCTCAGGGGTGTGCTCAACTGTTGCAAAATGGAAAAGGTAGCAGTCTGTCCTTGATGGCTTTATTGAAAGAAGGTAGCTTATCTCCCAGCCCATCTGCTTTGCATAATCAACAGCAAATGTGCTGTCCTTTCCTCCGGAAAACATTATTGCAACTTTCATTCAGGCGAAAAATGTTTTTTACTATTTAAACTTTTGGATTTTTTGTCAGCCGGATGCTGCTGAATAATGGATTCTGCCCTCTCACACCTGCTCAAGCAGCCTTAAAGCCCTGTCTCCAAGCGCGATGATGAAAGGCGCAAGTTTAGGCCCCCGCTCTTTATTCAGGAGAACCATGTAGCCTGCCTTGAAAAGCTCCTTCGGCTCCAGCCCGATTTGCTTGGATATGCTGTAGAACTCCTCAAACAGCTCCTTCTGGTCCCACTGCTTTCTTTTGAGGGCCTTCGCTATGAGCCTTAACGCCTCCTTTTGCTTTTCCGTAAGCTGTGCCGAAACATTTTCCTGCAGCTCAAACCTCTCGCTTTCAGGGGCGTATTTCCTGAGCCATGCAGAAGCCCTGGAGATTCTTTCCAGAAGCTCCTTTTCAAGCTCTTTTTTGTATTGTCCGGTCTTCCTGAGGCTTCCCAGCAATCCATCTTTTGTGCTGAAAATCTGGCTGAGCATTGCTGCGTGGCTGAAGCTCATGCCCAGATGCCTTTCAACATTGCCGCTGTTTGAGAATTGGTACAGCCTCTTGATGTGGCTGGTCTCCTTTTCGTTGTCAGGGTTTTTTTCCCCAAAGAACACGCTTGCAGCATCATCATATTCATCATACAGGTGGGGCAGGTCTTTCCATGAAAAGCTCCTGGTCTTCATAAGGCGCTTGTTGTAGAAGAAGGTGAGTAGCTGCGGGGTTGCAACCTCCAGCCAGTCATGGGGATAAACCACATTTCCGAGAGATGCTGACATCTTGACCCCGTCAATCATCAGGTGCTCGTAGAACATCGGCTCAGGCGATGGGAAGTCAAGCACCTGCTCTGCTATTTCTGCATTTATCCAGAATGCGCTGTTCGGGACGTTGTATTCCTTGCCAGCCCCCTCGCAGCAGATTTTCCACAGCGCCCATTCTGCAGCCCACTCGCTTTTCCAGAGCAGCTTGCCATTCCCCTTCAGCGGGTCTTCCGAGCCCTTGTGGTTGCATCCCTTTGCTGTGGCTGACTCAAAGATATAGTCCCTGCACACATAGTTCACTTTTCCGTCTTCAATGCCTGTGACGCGGGCTGTGACGATTTTCCCGCAGTTGCCGCATATTGGGCTCCAGGGGCTCCAGTTTTTCTTCAAAGGATTGGTCCTGTGCTTGTTCTGTATTTTTCTGACTTCATCAGCTGAAGCGAGGATTTTTTTTATGAATGGGTTGAAGCTGCCCTTCTTGTATTCCTCCCTTGTGGAGTGCTTTTCCATTTTTACAAAGACAAACTCGCTGAGAACCTCAAAGTATTTCTCCTTGTGGTGCTCTGCATAGCTGCCATGGCAGCCTTCAGGGTCTGGAACGTCTGTGACTGCAGCTCCTATGTATTTTTCATAGCTCTTTGGGACGCCCTCTGGAATTTTCCTCAGCGGGTCCATGTCCTCTGCCACCCAGATTAATCTTGGCTTTGCGCCCGCCTCTTTCAATGCCCTGTAAACAGAAGCCCCCCTGATGGTATCGCTAAGCCTGCCTATATGGAGGACGCCTGAAATTGAGGCAGATGTCTTGACAGCATGCTCGCTGAATTTTGGCGCTTTCTTTTCAGAATACCTGTATTTTTCCCTGCCTATTATTTTTTGCGCAAGCTGGTCTGCCCAGAACATGCTGAATTCCTCATCCTTCTGCTCTTGCTTATGGTGCTCATACATTGAGCCAGATTCGGTTCGCTTATGCGAACTTCTTTTCTTTCCCCCACGCTTACCGAGGGGGAGAAGAAAAGAACCTTTGTTTTACAAAGGCGAATCTGGCTCTGAATGTTGTAGTGGCAAGAGGTTTTCGATGAGACCTAAGCTTTTGCTGGTTAAGAAATTAAATGGGCCCACAGGGATTCGAATTCCATAGGCATCACCATGATGTTGATACCTGCCCTGGACCTGCTGGTTAAGAGCCAGCCGCTCTACCAGGCTAAGCTATGAGCCCATTTATTGTTAGAAATCTGGAAAGTGTTTAAATAGTTTATGCAGACCGCGTATAGACTAAGCTGCCGTCAGGGAGCTTATAGTCCCTTATCTTTCCTTGTTCCATAAGCCGAGCCATTGCATCAACCACCTGCTCAATTCCATCCCTAACAAGCGTAGCTATTTGATCTGCAGAGGCTGGATAAGCTGAAGAATAAGAACGCCCATCAAGGCTCATCATAAAATTACCAAGTATTCCTGACTGCTCAATGGTTGTTAGCGGAGGTCTCAATACGCGAATTATGCACATCTCAAGCTCAGTTAAACTATCCATGGTCTGCGCTGAGAGGAATGAATATTTATTTCTTTTGCACAAAAAATATAAATTGCCTGAAAAAAAGATAATGCTATGATTTCGTTTTTCCTATAGTCTCATCAATAACCTTCCTGTACTTCTCATGCAGCTCCCTTAGCCTTTCATCATCCTTTGCCTCTATGACGAGGCACACTTCAGGCAGGTTGTTGCTTTTCCTTATCAGCACCCATTCAAGCTCATTGAGGAAGAACTTTATGCCGTCCCTTGTAAGCGTTGCGTTCTTTTCTTCTGCTTTGTATTTTTCAACAAGCGAATCCTTCACATTTTCTTTCCTTTCATGAGTTCCGCAGTTGACATACTCCTTCAGCATTGGGGCAAACTTGGTTTCATCAACAAGCTCTGAAAGCTTCTTGTCAGTGCTGCTGAGAAGCTCTGCCATCTTGAGCCCTGCAATGAATCCGTCTGAGAATGGGTAGTGCTCAAACCAGAAATGAGAGCTCATCTCTCCGCCAAAAACTGCCTTGTGCCTGTAAACATTCATTCCTATGAATCCGTGGCCGACTTCGCTCCATACAAGCTTTCCGCCGTATGATTCCGCAAGGGGCTTTAGCTCTGAATTGCAGTCAACAGTCATTACAACTGTTTTTCCTTTGCCTTTGTATTTCTGCATTATGTGCTGTATGAATATGGCTGCGGCAACGCTCCCGTTTAACTCCCTGCCCTTGTCGTCTATGAACACAGACCTGTCGCAGTCCCCGTCAAATCCCACTCCGAAATCAAGCTTGTTGCCTGCAACAATCCTGGACAAATCCCTTAAATTATCACCCTTTGGCTCAGGCCTTTCATTGTTGAAGTCAGGCTTAGCCTCCCCATGCGATACTTGCACAAAGCTGTTAAGGATTTGCCCATACAAGTTTGGCATGACAACAGCAGAAGATGCATAAAGGCATTCAACCGCAACATTCATCTTTCTTTTTGGCTTTATCACAGACTTCAGGAATTTAAAATATTCGGTGTAGCCATCAATTTCGCTATACTTCCCGCTCCCTTTCCTGAAATTGCCGCTCTCATAGATTTTCTTCAGCTCCCTGTACTGGTCAACATAGCTGCATCCAGTCTTCTCAACGAACTTGAAGCCTGTGTAGACCGCAGGGTTGTGCGAGGCTGTAATCATTGCGCCTTCTTTCTTCTGGCTCCAGGAATGGAAGAAGAGCACTGGGCTCGGGTATGTTCCGATGAAAGTCACGTTGCATCCGGCGCTAAGCAGCCCCTTCACGAAAGCTGGCTGAATCTTTTCAGAGGAATGCCTTATGTCCCTGCACACAAGAACTTCCTGGCCATTCAGGAAGGTTCCCAACGACTTCCCAACTCTTTCAGCTGTCTCGCCATTCAGCTCTTTGTCTATTAATCCCCTTATGTCGTATTCCTTGAAGAAGCTGGGCATTTTACTCCAGGTCTTTCCATTCTTTTATGGCTTTCTCGTACCTTTCAAGTGTTCCTGTGTCAAACCACTGCCCGCTGAATGGGTATCCGAAAAGCCTGCCTTCCTGGGCTAATTTCGGGAAAACATCCTTCTCAAGCATTGCAAACCCATCAGGGATATAGTCTATCACCTCAGGCTCCATTACATAAAGCCCTGCATTTATGAGGTTTGATGGGGCTTTCTCCCTTTTGGGCTTTTCAACGAATTCAAGAATCCTGTTTCCCTGAAGCCTTGCAACTCCATATGCGCTCGGGTCTTCAACTGTTGTCAGGGCTATTGTGGCAAACGCCTTGTTTTCCTTATGCGTCAGGTACATGTCTGTTATGTCAATGTCCTTCAGCTCATCAGCATTGCATGCTATGAAAGTGTCTGTCAGGAATGTCTTGGCAAGCTTTAATGGCCCTGCAGTCCCAAGCGGCTTGTCCTCCTCTACATAGCTTATATTCATTCCCAGCTTCCTGCCGTTTCCAAAGGCCTCCCTGATTTTCTCCCCTTTATAGCCTATTGATATTATGATGTTTTTTATGTGGTATTTCCTGAGAAGCTCTATAAGATGCTGGAGAAGGGGCTTGTCATGCAGGGGGATTAGCGGCTTTGGGAGCTCGTGCGTTATTGGCTGCAGCCTCACGCCCCTCCCTCCTGCCAGGATTATGGCTGTCTTGGGAACATTGCTGCCAAGGCTCTGCATGAGGAGAAGCTCCACTGCATGTGAGCGGTTCTTTATCTTGAAGCCGTCAACCCTCCGGTCCATCTCTCTCAGAAGGTCGGAATCCAGCGTGAGCGTTACCCTCTCCTTCATGTATGGACGAATTTCCAGACTACTATTTAAAGTTTTTGAATCGTAATACATTGTAGGATAACCGAAAGGTTTATATACTTAAGTAATACTTCATATGACAACATCATACAATAAGGGGTGAGTTTATGGAAACTGACGATTTTTATTATGAGAAGCTGGAGTCAGATGAAGTAAATTTTATATAATCTGATTGAAAAGCCCGGGTTGATGAAAGCCCACAAAAAGGAGATGGTTACGGCCCAGGCTCCGGGAAAGCTGATGCTTCTGGGCGAGCACGCAGTTGTCTATGGAAGGAACTGCATTGTAACCGCGGTTGATGCTCCAGTCAGGGCTTCTGTTTCGCCTTCTGATGAATTTTATTTTGATGCCAGGGACTTGGGGTTCAGCCAGGCAGTGGATGTCCGGGAGTCTGATTTTCCGAAGCAGGTAGCCTTCGCCGCATTTGCAGTGAAGAACTTCTGTGAAAGGTTCAGCATCACAGCGCCTGTGAGGATAGCAACAGAAAGCATAGTTACAGCAGGCAGGAAAGTCGGGCTTGGCTCATCAGCATCAGTGACAGCGGCAACTATCGTGGCATTAAGCCACTTCCATTCCAAAAACATGAGCAGGCAGGAAATGTTTGAGCTGGCATTCAAGACTGTCCTGGATGTTCAGAAAGTTGGCTCGGGCTTTGACGTTGCAGCAGCAATTTATGGCGGCACGCTTCTTTACAGGCGGGGAGAGCCTGCTCCCCTGAAATGCGATAAGCTGGGCCTAGTTATTGGATACACAGGCATCCCTGCAAGCACAGTGGACATAGTGAGGCAGGTTGCAGAAAGCATCAGGAACCAGCCGGATTATTACGAAGGCCTGTTTGATGAAATAAACAGGATTGTCATTAATGGCAAAAAGGCCATTGAATCCGAAAACTGGCAGGCTCTTGGCGAGCTGATGAACCAGAACCAGGGAATCCTGAGGAAATTCAGGTCCCCCTCAGAGTCCTGCGGGGTCAGCTCTGAAATACTGGAGAGTCTGATAAAAGCAGCCCTTGATGCAGGTGCGTATGGGGCGAAGCTGTCAGGCGCAGGAGTCGGGGACTGCATGATTTCTCTGGCTCCTGAAGAAAAGCAGGAAAGCGTGGCTGATGCAATAACAAAGGCAGGAGGTACAGTCATAAGCTGTCTGGCAAATGTTCCAGGAGCAAGGATTATGGGTGAGGGGAATTGAAGGCAACAGCAATAGCATCCCCAAATATCGCAATAGTCAAGTATTGGGGAAAGAGGGATGAGAGGCTCAAGCTGCCAATGAACGACAGCATATCAGTGACTCTTGACAGGAGCCTTTATTCTGAAACAACTGTTGAGTTTTCAAAAGCCTTTTCCGCTGATTCAATGCAGCTTGATGGGGCAGAAGCATCTGAAAGGGAAATGAAAAACGTAGCTCTCGTCCTTGATTGCCTCAGGAAAAAGGCAAAAACAGGCATGAATGCCCGGATAATCTCAAGAAATAATTTTCCAAAGTCATCAGGGATGGCATCATCTGCATCAGGGTATGCTGCCCTGTCAGCAGCAGCGGCAGCTGCCCTTAACCTCCAGCTGGATAGCAGGGAGCTGTCAATCGCAGCAAGGCTCGGCTCTGGCTCTGCAAGCAGGTCTGTAATAGGGGGTTTTGCCTGGTGGAAAAAGGGGCAGGATGAAGACGGTTCTGACAGCTATGCAGTCCAGGTTGCTGATGAAAGCCACTGGAAGGACTTCAGGATTGTCACTGCAGTCGTGTCAGAGGAAAAGAAGCCTGTTAGCTCAACAGATGGGATGAAGCTCACCTTAGAGACAAGCAGCCTTTACAGGGAAAGGCTGAAGAAACTGCCCGGGACAGTCTCAAGGGTGCGGCAGGCGATATTGGGAAGGGATGCCGGGCAGCTATTCAGGCTGGCGATGGAAGAAAGCGACAGCCTTCACGCCTCAATGGCAGACACAAAGCCCCCGCTTATTTACATCAACGAATCCTCAAGGGAAATAATGAAGAGGGTAAACGAGCTTAACAGGGAAAATGGGATGATAGCAGGCTATTCATTTGACGCAGGCCCTAATGCGCACATATTCACAACAGAGCAGAATGTAAACAGGGTTATCCATTCTATAAAAGGCCTCGCTGAGAGGATTGTTGCAAGCTCGCCAGGGAAGGGCGCTGAAGTGGTGGCTTGAGTTGTGAATTTGGGAACCACTACATATAAATACCCATTATGATGCCTTTTTAGGGAAAGATTTAATAAATAAGGGAGAAGCATGATTGCAGGGGGTGCAACTTGTCTATGAAAGATGTTGGGATTGCAGGCTATGGCGCGTATATTCCTAAGTTCAGGATAAAGGTTGATGAGATTGCCAGGAGCTGGGGCAGGGATGCTGATTCTTTGAAGAAGAGCCTGTGCGTCAATGAGAAGGCTGTGCCTGGGATTGACGAGGACTCTGCTACCATGGCTGTTGAGGCTTCAAAGCATGCCCTGTCAATGGGAAAAGTGCAGGGAAGCAGCATACAGGCCCTGTTCATAGGCTCTGAATCGCACCCTTATGCAGTCAAGCCGACAGCAACTATTGTTGCAGAGGCATTGCGGCTGAGCAGGGGCCTGTTCTCGGCTGACCTGGAGTTCGCGTGCCAGGCAGGAACATCATCAATGCAAATTGTATACAGCATGATAAAATCAGGCATGATTGGCTACGGGCTTGCCATTGGAACAGATGTTGCGCAGGCAAACCCCAATGACGCCCTGGAGTGCACTGCATCAGCAGGAAGCGCTTCAATGCTGCTGGGCTCAGAAAACATACTGGCGAGGATTGAAGCAACTTACTCCTTCACCACAGATACTCCTGATTTCTGGAGAAGGCAGAACCAGCCCTACCCAAAGCACGGAGGGCAGTTCACCGGAAAGCCTGCTTACTACAGGCACATTGTTGAGTGCACGCAAAAAATCATGGAGATGACCTCAAGCAGGCCTGATGATTTTGCTCATGTTGTATTTCACCAGCCCAACGGAAAATTTCCTGTTGAGGCTGCAAGGATGCTTGGATTCACTGAAAGGCAGACGCAAAACGGCCTGCTTGTAAGGGAAATAGGGAACTGCTATTCTGCATCATCCCTTATAGGGCTGTGCTCAGTCCTGGATGAGGCTGAGAGCAGCCAGAGAATCCTTCTGGTGTCTTACGGCTCAGGGGCTGGCGCTGACGGGTTTGTTTTTGAGGCAACAGGGCTTCTTCCTGAGGCGAGGAAATCCTTCATGAAAGTGAAGGACATGATGAAGAACACTGTTTACCTGCCTTACGAGAAATATGCAAGGCAGTCCAAGAAGTATGCGTGATGCTCATGGGAAGGGTTGCTATAATTGGGGCAGGCATGACAAAGTTCGGCCAGCTTTGGAACCAGGGCCTTGTAGAGCTCGCTGTAGAGGCTAACATGAAGGCGATTGAGGACTCCGGCCTGGACAGGAAGCAGATAGAGGCCCTTTACATAGGAAACATGTCATCAGGGCTTTTTACAAGGCAGGAGCACATCTCAAGCCTTATTGCGGACTCATCAGGGCTCGCCCCGATACCGAGCACGAGGGTTGAGGCTGCCTGCGCGTCAGGAGCAGTGTCTCTGAGGCAGGCTTACCTTGCTGTAAAGAGCGGAATGTATGATGCAGTCATTGCAGCAGGTGTTGAGAAGATGACTGATGTAACCTCTACAATGTCAACAAGGATACTCTCCACAGCCTCTTCGCAGGATTATGAGGCGAGCATAGGCGCAACATTCCCAGGGCTTTATGCAATGATTGCAAGGATGCACATGCACCGCTTCAGCACGAGCGAAGAGCAGCTTGCAATGGTGGCTGTGAAGAACCACAGGAATGCGCTCAACAACCCGTATGCGCATTTAAGGAAGAGCATAAAAGTTGATGATGTCATGAACTCTGCAAAGGTTGCCGACCCTATAAAGCTCCTTGACTGCGCCCCAATATCAGACGGCGCCGCAGCAGTGGTTATTGCCTCTGAAGAGCTTGCAAGGAAGGCATGCGACACTCCTGTATGGATTGAGGCCAGCGCACAGGCATCTGACAGCATCTCGCTTCACAACAGGGAAGACCTGGTTTCGCTGAAGGCATCTGCTGTTGCAGGAAGGGAGGCATTCAGGCAGGCGAGGTCAAGCATCAGGGATATTGACTGCCTTGAGCTTCATGACTGCTTCACAATAGCAGAGGTACTTGCCCTTGAAGACCTGGGGTTTGTTGAGAAAGGAAAAGGCGGGAAGCTCGTTGAAGAGGGTCTCACAGAGATTGGCGCGAAAATCCCGGTGAACCCGTCAGGTGGGCTGAAGGCAAAGGGGCATCCGATTGGGGCATCAGGAATAGCGCAGGCAATAGAGGCCACCATGCAGCTCAGGGGAGATGCCTTCAACAACACAAACTCGCAAAGGATACTTACGCACAATGTGGGCGGCTCAGGAGCAACAGCAGTTGTCCACATTTTCGGGAGGTAATGATGCCCGCAAACATATGGCGCAGGATGCCATCATTCTACAGCCTTGCAGGAAGCGAATGCATGAAGTGCAGCAGCCTCTATTTTCCAGCCTCAAAGGTCTGCAAGAAGTGCGGCTCCCAGGAGATTTCAGAGCGGGTATTTGAAGGCGCCGGGGAAGTCGTCACATACACCGTGGTAAGGCAGGGATTCAACGATGACAGCGAAAATGAAAAGCTTGTCTGCAACAGCCCTTACATCATCTCAATAGTCAAGCTCATGGAAGGCCCGATGGTCACTGCCCAGATGGCTGACTGTGAGCCAGAGGAAATGAAAATAGGAGCGCGTGTAAAGGCTGTTTTCAGGAAGATTTCCGAAGAGGGAGAGGAAGGGCTGATAAGGTATGGCTACAAATTCGTCCTTGCCTGAAAAGAAGATTCTTGAAGGCCTGAAAAACGGGAAAATCAGGGCTTATGAGCTGGAGAATTTCCTGTCCAGGGCTCAGGCAGTCAGGGTAAGGGCAGAATTCATTGAAAAAGAATTCTCAGAAGCAGGCATCCCTGCAATAAAATCAGGCTCCCTGGAGCCTGAAAAGGCAAGGGGAAACATAGAGAACATGATTGGCTCTGTCCAGGTGCCTCTCGGTATTGCAGGCCCTCTTGAGATAAAAGGGAGTTTTTTCAGGGGAAGGGCGCTGATACCATTGGCAACAACAGAGGGGGCGCTTGTAGCATCTGTGAACAGGGGATGCAGTGCGCTTAACAAGAGCGGCGGCGTAAAGGCAAGAATAGTCAAAACAGGCCAGACAAGGGCTCCGCTTATGAAAGCAGAGTCCCCTGAAGCAGCTGCAAGCCTGATAAGATTCCTTCAGGAGAATTATGGGGCTGTAAAAAAGATTGCTGAGCAGGAAAGCAGATTCCTGAAGCTTAAGGGTATTGAGCCATTTGTTTATGACAGCTTGATATGGCTCAGGATGAGCGCTGATACCGGCGATGCAATGGGAATGAACATGATAAGCATTGCAGCCCAGAACGTATGCATATATCTTGAGGGAAAAGTCAGTGGAATAAGATACCTCTCTGTGTCAGGAAACCTGTGCGTGGACAAGAAGCCATCCTCAATTACATTAAGGGAAGGCAGGGGAAGGCATGTTGTTGCAGGGGCGTTGCTGAAAGGTGATGTTGTCCGGGATGTGCTTAAGTCAACGCCTGAAGATATGGAAAACCTGAATATTTACAAGAACATAATAGGCTCGTCCATTGCAGGAAGCTATGGGCTTAATTCGCACTTTGCAAATGTAGTTGCAGCAGTTTACCTTGCAACAGGCCAGGACATGGCGCATGTTGTTGAAGGCTCTCACGGAGTCACCTGGATGGAAAGGCAGGGCAATAGCCTGAAGGTATCTGTATCAATGCCCGCAATACAGGTAGGCACTGTTGGCGGGGGAACAAGGCTTCCAGCCCAGCAGGAGTGCATAAGCCTGATTGGAATCAGGAAATCAGGAAACCCGGGTGAAAACGCGAGCCAGCTGGCTGAGGTTGTTGCATCAGGTGTGCTGGCAGGCGAGATTTCGCTGCTTGCAGCCCACTCATCAAGGCAGCTTGTTGACGCGCACAGGAGGCTGAACAGATAGTATGGAAAAGGCCGGGATGACAAAAAAAAATGCAGAGGCGAGTGCGTGTGCAAAGCTGATTCTCCTTGGAGAGCACTCAGCAGTTTATGGGCATCCTGCCATTGCAGTCCCGCTGCCGAGCCTGAGGCTTAATGTAAGGCTAAAAGATGCTGATAGCTACCAGGTGAAAGCCCCGGTAGGGCCTGAAGATGCAGAAAAGATTATCCAGTCACTAAAGGTAGCTGGCCAGCTTCTTGATTCTGTCAGGAAACTGGAAATTGGGATAAGCTCAGGATTTCCAATGAAGGCCGGGCTGGGCAGCTCGGCAGCCCTCAATGTGGCGATTGCAAGAGGGCTTGCTGAAATGGAGGGAATTCAGCCTGCCACAGGCAGGATTGCTGAGATTGCCTATGAGATGGAGAAAATCTTCCATGGAACTCCAAGCGGGATAGACACAACAGTCTCTGCATGGGAAAAGCCCATATACTTCATCAAGGGCAAGCCGCCAGAGTTCATAAAACCAAAAAAGCCGCTAACCATTGTGGTAGCATTCACAGGAATCTCATCCTCAACAAGGGAAGTGGTTGCAGAAGTCAGGGCTGCAAGGGATGCAGAGCCTGAAAAATATGATGGCATTTTCAGGGATATTGAAAAGGTATCCGAGCAGGGAAGGAAGTGCATGGAAACTGGAAATCTTGATAAGCTGGGAATGCTGATGGGACAGGACCACCAGCTGCTTAGGAAGATTAAAGTTTCCTCACCAGAGATTGAAATGCTTGTGGAGGCTGCTGTTAAAAGCGGCGCATTGGGGGCGAAACTGACAGGCGCTGGCAGGGGTGGATGCGTTATTGCATTATCCGCTCCGGAAGACGCCCGCAGGATATCTGATGCCCTTAGAATGCATTCAGGGGATGTTTTCGTTGCCAAAATACAGTGAAAACGCCACCAAAAAATTTTTATAGTAAAATTTTATGGAAAAAAGCAATGACTGATGATACGGTAACTTTGGGCGGCAACATTGAGTTGACAGGCTTCAGGGATGTTGACGGAGGCTCTGTCATAATCATGAAGAAGATTATCGGCAATTACGCAAGGAGATTCTCTGAGCTATGCCCTGGGTTTGATGTCCTGAAGCTCCAGATGAAAAAAATCCGCGAGAGGGAAAAATCTGAATCATACGAGATACATGGAATGCTGGTTGACAAGGGCAGGCACTATAACGCATCCATCAGCGACATGAACCTTTTCTTTGCCCTTGACAAGGTGCTGAAGAAGCTTGAGAACGAGCTAAGCCACCACTCCAGCCATAAGTCACATGAGCCTGAACTATAGGCAAGGAAGTTAATTTTCGTATGATTTTTTCCTTGACTATATCCAGCGGAATTTGCAATTTTTATCCAGACATTAAATTCCGCTTGTATAATCTGAAAAATTTATATACCCTCACTCCAATCCATGTTCCATGAGCAGGGAAATTCTTAAGCATGCACTGCAGAATGCAGTGGCTTTCAACGGGAAGGCGAACAGGAATGCAGTCCTCGGGAAGCTGCTGAAGGAGCAGCCAAAGCTGAAGGAAAACCTGAATGGGCTGATTGATGAGATAGGCAGGGTAGTGGCTGAAGTAAACAGGCTTTCCGGACCAGAGCAGAGGAAAAAACTTCAGGAAATAGCCCCTAATGCTCAGGACAGCAGGAAGCCTGCCAGGAGGGAGCTTCCAGAGCTTGAAAACGCAGTTAAGGGAAGGGTAGTTACAAGGATTCCCCCTGAGCCCTCAAAGTACCTTCACATAGGGCACGCCCTGAGCTTCATAATAAATTATCTTTACGCAAAGAAATATGAGGGAAAGTGCATCCTCAGGTTTGAGGACACTAACCCTGCAACTGCAAAGGGCGAATACATAAGCTCAATGGAAGCTGACATCAGGGATTACCTCAGGATAAGCCCTGATAAGACCATGGCTGTCAGCAACGACATGGACAAGTTCTACAGGTATGCAGAGATGCTGATAGGCCTGGGAAAGGCATATGTGTGCTTCTGCAGCCAGGAAAGAGCCAGGGAGCTGAGGCATGGCGGCGAGATGTGCAGCTGCCGCGCGAAGGAAAAAGAGCAGAACATGCAGGAATGGAAGGGCATGGTTTCCAAAAAATACAGGGAGGGCGAATGCACGCTGAGGCTGGCAGGCGACATGCAAAGCCAGAACCACGCGATGCGAGACCCCGCGCTCTTCAGGATAACATATCATGAGCACTACCTTCACAAGGGCAAATATTGCGCATGGCCATTGTATGATTTTGAGAACGCCATTGAGGACGGCACATCCAATGTCACCCACATACTCAGGAGCATAGAGTTTGGAGAGATGAGGGTTGAGCTCCAAGATTGCCTGAAGGAGCTCCTGAGGCTGCCAAGGCAGACAGTAGTGCAGTACGGCAGGTTTAACGTAATTGGAGCTACCACAAAAGGCCGCGAGATAAGGGAGATGGTAGAGAGCGGGAAGTATATCGGATGGGATGACCCGAGGCTGGTCACCCTGTCAGCGCTGAAGAAGCGCTGCATCCAGCCATAGACTCTTCATGAGCTTGCCCTGGAAGTGGGGATGTCAAGGGCACAGACAAACATAGACTTCTCTGTAATCTCAGCCATAAACAGGAGGCTCCTTGACCCGAAAACAAGAAGGTACTTCTTCATAAAAGAGCCTGCTCATGTGGCAGTTGAGGGAGCGCCCAAGCAAGAGGCTTCCATCAAGATGCATCCCAGTGATGAGTCAATGGGAACAAGGAAATACAATGTTCACGAGAGGTTCATAATTGAGAAAAGTGACCTTGAACTGATTGAGAATGGGGAATTAGCCAGGCTGATGGACTGCCTGAATTTCAGGAAAAAAGGGAAAAAGCTGGTTTTTGAAAGCCTGGATTATGATGACTTCAGGGGAAAAGGGAAAAGGATTATCCACTGGGTGCCTGCTGAGCACTCTGTCAAGGCTGAAGTTATGATGCCCGACGCAAAAATAATCAGGGGGCTGGCTGAGTCAGGGACAGAAAAGCTAAGTGAAGGCGACATAATCCAGTTCACCAGGTTCGGCTTCTGCATGCTTGATGACCGAAAGAAAATGCTGTTCAGGTTCGGGCATGAGTAGCGCTGGGGATTGCGGCTCTACGCATGGTTGGCACTTTCCCTATAACTTAACTCATAGTGTTTCTGTATTGGCTTGCCCCAAAAACAGGCACAAACAAGACTGAACTTGTTTTCCCTGGAAGCCTTTCAAAGAATCCTTCAATGCGCTCAAAATCAGGAATAGGATAGTCGCCTTTTTTGCCGTTTGCAATGGATTCTATGTGAAAGCGCCACCTGGTGTTGCCCGGCATACCACCAGCTATAAGAGCTGTCCAAGGCTATCCGTTTATAGTGCCCACGCAGCAAATCTGTAAGCGGCATAGAAACACCCCGAATTTCTTATCCAGGTTAAGACCCTGACTATAAATAGTTTTGTCAAAAACCACTGCTGCACGTGGGCTGTTAAGTTCACTTCATATTATTCCCTCATTATTCTTATCGTCTCTCTTTGCACTTTTAGTATCAATTCCTTTATTTTCTTTAATTGCTGCAAATCAATGCTTGTTTCAACGCCATATGTGGAAAGTTCCCTTCTTTCTCTTACTGTCGGATTAGTGATATTCTTTTCAACATCAAGAGTATCAAATTGGGCAATCAAGTCTTTGTCCAGTTCCAGTTTCTTATCGTTTATCAAAGTATGCAGAACAGTTATAGTGCAGGCCTGGTTTCTGGATTCATAGCCGTATTTGGCAAGTATTGCTAAAAAGCAATGATAAATGGAATAAAAACCAACATTAAATGCCCAGTCATACGTCTTTAACCTTTCAAGAGTCTGCACCACCCCATAATTATATTCAGACTTCTTAACATGCTTTTGTGCCAAATCCAAATCAGATTCTGTTTTTATCAATCTTTTTGGGTCTTTCATGCACCATTTCAGATGCTCATCTATTTGCGGCATTTTCTAACCACCTCAGCATATTTTTCAGGATTATGAAATACCAAGCTTTCGGATAGGATATTATAAAAAATTTTGTCTTCTTTATTCAGGAGAATATCCTTTTCAGCTATATCAACATATCTTATTGGTTTTTCAACTAATTCAGATTTTCTTATTTCATCCTTTATTTTTTTAATGTCTTCGGATTTTTCCATATCATACATAAGCAAAACATCTATATCGTTGAAATCCTTGGTGTTTATAGATGAACCAAAAATCAGCCCCATTTCAATGTAATCCTTAAATTTGTTCATACCGTGGGATGATACACTTAACCATTTAGGAATCTCTTTCTCTTCCAAACTTAGTGTGTACTCCATAAATTTTATGGCCAGCTTGTTGCTATATTCATAAGAAAAAAAAGCAGAGTTTCCAATTTTCTCCTTAATCAGTAGTTTTTTATCTGCCAAAATATTACATAATTTGTTTGCATGTGCATGATTAATATTTAATATCCTGGCCAATTGCCTAGCATTATATTTATCCTTGTAATGCTTAAACAGGTATTTAGCTATCTGAATTTCTATCTTTGTGAATTGTATGTTATTAACAGCCATGTGTATTCTAAAAACATACATGATATATAAACTTTACGATTTTACGCCCAAGGTGACGTTTACTTAACAGCTTATTGAAACGCCAGATTTAAATATCCTGATTAAGAAGGCTGCATTATGGCAATGATAATAGTGAAGGCGCAGGTTGCAGGACTTGTCAGGGAAATCTCAAAGCAGAAGGGATTCGGGATTGACAACATAACCTCTGATTTCTTCCAGGCACTTGACAGGAAGGTAAGGGAGCTTGTGGACGAGTCTGTCGCCCGCGCAAGGGAAAACGGAAGGAAAACCCTCATGGCAAGGGACATCTAGCTAACGGCTTTTCAGCAGCATTAGCTTCAGCAGGAGTATCCTCTTCTCAATATTAATCAGCCTTTCATCTCCAGGGTGAGCCTTCTTGAGTATTCTGTGCTGCTGCTCCAGAACTGAAATCCTTTCATTCAATTCCCGCATTGCAGCGAACTCTTCAGAATCAGCAGCCCTCCTGTAGAGCCTCCAGCCCTCATCCTGCTGCCTTTTTGCAGCAACACTAAGGTGCCTGAATATGTGCCTCAGCCTTGTCATTCTTATGGATGGGGATACAACCCCTTCTTGGCTAAAGTTGAGGGAAGCTCTGGGAGCACTATGGTCTCCGGCTCTTCACGCGAGCCTGCCTGGACAGGCATTTTCGGAGGCTGGGGAGGATTAAAAGCTGATTGCTGCACAGGCGCATTGTATTTGCCATACGCATTTGAAGGGCTGTTTGGAGAAGGCCTTGGAAGGCTCACAACAGGCTCAATCCTCTGCACTGGCGCTGTAGGGGCAATATAAGCCCGCCTTGAATTCCTCTCTGCCTGCCGGGAAATCTTTGGAAGGTGCTCCTTGTTGATTTCAAGAAGCATCAGCATTGCCCTTGCGATGTCTTCATTCTGCTTTATAAGGGTGTCCAGCTTCCTGCCCATGTCGCTGTCTGCCTCAGAATGGATGTCTGCGCTTGCAGTCTTGAACAGGCTTATCAGGCTCTCTACTGTCCTGTTGAGCTTGTCAATTGAATCCTGCAGCTCCCTGTTCGGGTTGGACAACTCAAGCTCATCCGAATCAGAATCTTCTTCAGCCATTGCTAAAACATCTGGGTGTTTCATTATATATAGGTTTCGGTCAGATAAAATTATTCAAGCATGATAGTAAAGCCCAACTCTCCAAAAAACGAGCTGGTGGGCTTTGACGCAGGAAGGAAAGCCTACATAGTCAGGGTTAGCGCCCCGGCAGACAAGAACAAGGCTAATGTTGAGCTTTGCAGGTTTCTATCAAAAAATTACATATCCCCGTAGCCGCCTGGGCCTCCTGGAGGCATTTCAGGGCCCTTGCCTGACTTGCCCGCGCTGGCAATCACATCATCAATCCTGAGTATCATTATTGCCACTTCGCTTGCAGAGCTTACTGCCTGCGTCTTTATCTTCAAAGGCTCAAGAACGCCATCCTTCCACGCGTCTATTATCTTCCCTGTGAAGACGTTTATCCCGGCCCACTTCTTTCCGGTGTCGTGCGCTGCCTTGAGCTCTGTCATGATGTCTATCGGGTCAAGCCCGGAGTTTTCTGCTAATGTTCTCGGTATTATCTCAACTGCCTCTGCAAATGCCATCACAGCAAGCTGCTCCCTTCCGCTCAGCGACTCTGAGAACTTTCTCAGTCCCCTGGCAAGCTCTATTTCAGAGGCTCCTGCCCCTGCAACAACCTTGCCAATCCTTAGCGATGCAGCAACATCGCCAAGCGCGTCTTCCACTGCACGCTTTATCTCATCAACAACATGCTCTGTCCCGCCCCTTATCAGGATTGTGACAGACTTGGGGTTCTTGCACTCCCTGACATAGGTCATGTTCTCGTTTCCTACCTTGACTTCCTCAACAACGCCCGCAAATCCCAGGTCTTCCCTGGTGAGGTCGTTCAGGTTTGTGACTATCTTGCTGCCTGTTGCCCTGGCGAGCTTTTCCATGTCGCTCTTGCTCACGCGCCTTGCTGCATAGATTCCCTTCTTTGACATGAAGTGCTGGGCCATGTCATCTATACCCTTCTGGCAGAAAACAACATTTGCGCCTGCTGAGGCTACCTTCTCAACCTTGTCCCTCAGCATCTTCTCTTCCATGTCAATGAATGCCTGCATCTGCGCAGGGTCTGAAACCTGAATCTTTGTCTCAATCTCAGTGTTCTTTACCTCAATTGCCGCGTCAAGAAGGGCTACCTTGGCTCCCTTCACAACGCGAGGCATTCCAGGATGCACCTTCTCCTTGTCAAGGACTATTCCCTGTATAAGCTCAGACTCCTCAACCCTTCCGCCAACTTTCTTCTCTATCTTGGCGTTCTCTATGTCAATAAGCATCCTGCTGCCGTCTTTCTCTGAGATTGCCCTTATGGCTTCAACAGATATTCTTGAAAGTGTGTCTTTTGCCTGCTCAGCGCCCTTTCCTGTCATGGCTGTCGTTGCAATCTTCTGCAATGTTGCAATATCAGTCTCGCTTATTGGCTCTGATATTGAATTGAGTATCTCCTGGGACTTGTCAGCAGCAAGCCTGTATCCCCTTGCTATGACTGTGGGGTGTATCTCCCTGTCAATGAGCTCCTCTGCCTGCTTCAATAATTCTCCTGAAAGCACAACAGCAGTGGTTGTCCCATCGCCAACCTCGTCCTCCTGGGTCTTGGCAACCTCTACAATCATCTTTGCAGCAGGGTGCTCTATGCTCATCTCCTCAAGAATCGTAACTCCGTCATTTGTGATTACAACATCCCCAAGCGAATCAACAAGCATCTTATCCATTCCCTTTGGGCCTAGTGTTGTCCTGACAGTCTCAGCGACTGCCTTTGCAGCCATTATGTTTGAGCGCTGCGCATTCTTGCCAGTTGTCCTCTGGCTTCCCTCTGAAAGGATAAAGATTGGCTGAAGCTGCTGTTGTGTTGTCATTTTTCTTTCCTCCGTATTTGTTTTTTATCCGAAATAATCCTGCCTTACATCTTTTGGCGGCGAGCCTGCCCTTGCAGACTCTTTCTCATGCCTTTGCAGTGCCTCTGGCTTCCTGATTTCGCCAAAATGGCTCTCGTATTTTGAAATGTTGTCCTTCAGGACACTGAGCAGGTCCTTTGCAAAGTGGGGCTCAAGAAGGATAACATTGTGCCTTATTATCATCCTCGGAGGCTGGCTCGCCATGTCCATCCTGGGGCTGACTGACTTGAAGTCCACAACAAACCTGACAGGGCTGTGCGATATGCTGACCTCATCAGCAAGGAACTCGCGTCCATTCACGACGTCTACCCTGATTTCCTGCGGTTCATCCATTCCAAGCAGCCTCTTTGCCCTGATTGAATATTAAATATTAGCAGCCGACCTCAAAAACGGCAAATAGTGCCAAGGTCATGTAACGCTGCCTTATTGAATAAATTCTGGTGTTGATTATTTTATTTCTGCGTATCCGCGAATAAAACCCCCAGAACTATTGGAAAGGTATATCACTGGTTGTATATAAAGATTTCGGTTTTGTGAAGTGTTAAGTATGCGGGTGGTTAATTTTAAAAAACATCAATGTTCTTCGCGGAACACTACCAGAGACGCTCCAACATAGAAAGCACATTCAGTATAATCAAGC